>NZ_JBLZFY010000052.1:0-29548 GCF_050753365.1 Geminocystis sp. CENA526 | reverse complement strand
ACTATACACTATACACTATACACTATACACTATACACTATACACTATACACTATACACTATACACTATACACTAATAATATCTATATTCATCTTGTCCGGTGCTGTAATTATAGCGCCATTCCCCATCTGATTTCATATTGTTAATTATACTCATACTGGTTTCATGCCCCATACGATGAATTTGAGAGAGTTTTTCATAGTCTGCTGGACTCATATTCCCCCCAGAATTAGCATTACTTCGGGCAGTTTGTATTTGTTGCCCCTGTTGTGCTACAGATTGTGCTTGACCTGCAAATTGGAGTAACTTATTGGTAGCTTCGGGCATTCGCTCAAGAGCCTGTTTTAACTGATTAGCGTTTTGTGTTTGATAGGCTTGTTGAATGGAGTTTAATATTTGTACCCAAGGGGTGAAAGCTAATGCGCCTAATCCATTTAGTGTTACTATAGTTCCCATATATTCGGTTTCGATCGTACCTTGGGGAAGCATGGGCATCATTTTTTCCCCTGAGTTATAGGCTTGAGTAAAATTATTAGTAATTCTGGTGGCAACGGGAGTTAACTGTTGAGTTAAACTTAATAATTGTTCATCGGTTTCGATTTTTTCCATTTGCTGTAAAGCACTCAAAAACGGGATAATCTCTTGAAAGGCACTATTCATGGATTGATTCATCTGGTTATAAACCATTTCCACTGAATTGGCTTGGGCTATTTCTATGGTAGGATTGGCAAGGGTGGGTTCGATCGAAACCAATCCGTTACATAATAAGAATACGATCGAGCCACCTTGTATCAGTCTTAATTTAGAAAACATAATTTTAAGTTATGAATTTAATTTATTTCTATGATAAGAAAATAACTATATTACCTTTATAAACTTAATAAAAATTAACATAAAACCCTTGACAAAAAAAGTAATAATAACTATTTAATCAGGGCATAAAATACTATTTGTTTCACAAAGATCAATCACATTAGAGGGAGGTTTTTGCGAAGGATTATTCGGTGTAGAATTAGAATTATTAACAGGAATATTAGGGTTATTTTTATTTTGATCTATGAGACATTTTTGAGCTTTATCTACCACTTTTTTTCCTTCTAATAACCAATAATTTGAACCAGAAATTTGACTGACAGTTTGGATAGCGGACTCACAATTATTATACTCTAAATCCTTTTGAGCTTCTCTTAATAAATAACTGTTTTTCTCATGCTCTTCTTTCCATTTACCCACGACAATTAAAGATGCGGTTTTGGTAGAATTATTGGGAATAGTATTGATTTCCTTTAAAGCATCATCTAATTTTCCTTCTTCTGTATAGAGTTTTTTGGCTTTCTCAAAGACAATTTTACTCCACTCTTCTCCTAAAACCTGCGCTTGATTATAATATTCATTATTCTTCGGAATTCGATCGATGACTTGTAAGGCTTCACTATAATTAGAAAATTGTATTAATTGTTTAGCTTTTTCTAAACGACATTTTCCCTGATATTCTGATAAAATTTGAGATGAAATATTCGTATCTTCTTTGTTTAATTCTTCCTCAGCTTTAGTAAAACATTCTTCATAAGCACTGGTATTTAATTTACTATCCATTAAAACAATAAAATCATTTTTTTCTTGTTCAATTCGAGCTTTTTCTTTACTATTCATAAAATAAGCCCCCCCCGTAGCAATTAATCCAATAGTAAGGGCTGTTGTTACTGTTGTACCCATAGATGATTTTAACCAATCACCAAAAGCAGAAGAATTATTTTGTTTTTCTTCATGGGAAATTCTGTCATTTTTCATGACTGTGGAAACAGAAGAATTAGTATGATTAATAATTTCAGTTTTTTTGATTTCCTTTGAGGGTAACGGAGAATTTTCAATTAATTGAGTACTAGGGATGTTAGACTGTGGTTGTTGATAGTGGTTTAAGTCTTTAATTACATCATCAGCACATTGATAACGTAATTTGTGGTGATAACGCACCATTTGACTAAGAATATCCCCCAAGGCTGGATTAATATTCAGCCCGTTGCGCCAAATAATTTCCCCTTCTTCGTCTTCTTCTAATTCCATGGGATTTTTACCCGTTAAGGCTTGAATGGCAATCATGCCCAAAGCGTATATATCACTGTTTTTATAAGGTTTCCCCCTAGCTTGTTCGGTGGGCATATAACCACGAGTACCCAAAGCTACAGTAGGATCGATTAAACGACTTTGTTCTATATTAAATTCTTTAACCGCACCAAAATCAATTAAAACTAATTTTCCATCCTGTTGACGACGGATAAAGTTATCTGGTTTTACGTCACGATGAATGATACCGCAATGGTGAATATCTCTGAGAATTGATAAACCTTCTTGTAACAATTTAATTGTTTCTACTTCACTCCAAGGTTGATTTGGTTTTAGTTCATTTCTAAGAGTATGACCTTGTATATATTCTTCTATTAAATAAAATTCTCCGTCTTCTTCAAAGTAGTCAATTAATTTCGGGATTTGAGGATTATTGAGTTTTTTGAGAATTTCTCCCTCTTGTTTAAAAAGCCTTTTTGCCTGTTTAATAAAGTTTGGTTGTTGAGAAGCAGGATGCAGTATTTTTATAACGCACTGTTGTTGAGTTTGCTCATTAGTGACGAGGTAAACATGACCAAAACTACCACTACCAAGTTTTTTGACAACTTTATAAGGGGATGGAAAATTGTGATTTATAGTAGCAGAGTCATTCATCGTGGCATTTTATGGATTTCTAATCAAATTATATCGCAATCCTATATTCTCGATGATAGTTCGATCGAAAAAATTTAAGTTGTTTCGTAGTAAGGGCTTCAACCCTTGTTTTGTTAATTATTGAAATATCTCTATCGTAGGAAAGAATTGGTAAAACGGGACTAAGATAATTCGATCGAAAATATTTGTTAAAGTCATCATCATTGTCATCATTGTCATTATCATCACTTTGATTACTGTACTACTGTAGAAGAGCCGAAATTATTTTAATTTGTAGATGCTAATTAATCTATTTTGAATTAAATTAAAGGAAATTTTTGAAACCCAGCTTGGACAAAATGATGATCTAATGTTAGGGCTTGATATATATTATTTTGCTCCATAATAATAAAAGATAAACAATCGGTTAAAGAATAAGATTTATCCTTATATTTTTGAAAATATAGCCATCCCTCATTAAACAATTTTTGATCAATTTCTATTAACTGAATTTCTGAACTTTCTATTAAGCGATTACCAATTTCCACTGCTTTATAATGTAGATTTCGATTGTTAAAAAAGGTAACAATTTCATCAAAAATATAAGTAGTTGTTACTAATAATGGTTGATAAATTGCTAATGTTTGCCAATGTTGTAAAACTTGTTGATGATAGTCTTCGTTAACTATTTCTAAAGCAATAATATAACTTGTATCTAAAAAATAAAGTGATTTCATTGATTATATAAATATTTATCATGATTAATTGCACCGTCAGTAACGTCACATTTGACAGGATTCTTTCCTAAATCCCAAATGGAAGGTTTTTTCTTAATAATTATTAATTTATCGTCTTGCTGGATAATTTCTATTTCCTCTGATTCTCCTAATAATTCTTTGGGAATAACGACTCCTTGATTCGTAACTTTTAATTTCATAATTTTATATCAATTATATTGTTGAATTTGATTAAATCTATTTTACAAAATATCTTGTTGAACTTTTTTTACTTCTTCTACAAAAATAAGGAATCATAAAGCAAATTAGTCGTCATCATCATTATCTTCATCGTCTTTTTGATTATCGTCTTCATCATCATTGTCATTATCATCACTTTGATTATTGTCGTTAGAAGAAGGATTTTGCTGTGTATTATCTCCTGTATTGGTAGTCGGAGAAGATGGAGGAGTTTGGTTTTGATTTTCATTATCGGCAGATTTGCCGCAGCCGACGATCGAAGTTATCAATAGTAAAAGTACAATGATTATAGGTTTCATAGTCAAATATTGTTAATTAGTAATAATCATTATATTCTCTATCTTCCTAATAAAAGTGTTTCCATTCAAGGACTTTTTCTTACAAATTTGATTAGAAATAGTGTTACTATATGATTACTTCCATTTTAAGCAAATGTGAAAAAAGCGAGATAAAATGTTTTATGCAAAATCAATGTATTTAAGTCAAATTATTTCTGCTGACGATGATAACTTAGATTATTCATCTTATCAACGTCTAGGATTAAGATGCTTATCTTGTGGTGAAGAAGTTTATTTGAAAAAAGGGGAAAAAAATCAGCCTCATTTTGCACACTTTAAGATACTAGAAAATAGTCCTCAAAATTGCTCATTAAGAGTGTTTTCAGATGATTTAGATTCATGGCGTAGATTAACTATACATGGCAAAAATCAAAGAAGAAGAATATTTAATCAATATTTTTTAGATATTATTAATAATACTTACCCAGATTTTTTTATAATAACTAATGAAGTTAAAGAAAATGAAAAACATGAAAAGACAGTTAAAATAATCAAAGAAAGTAAACAAAATATTATTTCTAGTCTAAGGCTTATAAATGATAGTACAGAAGAAACTATATTAAAAAATGTAATAGTTATAGAAATTATTGATTATCTTTGTTTGGATCATAGAAAAGATACTTTATTAATAATAATTAAATATTTATTTAAACAAAATAAAGCAGAAGATTTAACTACAATTTGTCAATTATTAGTTGATTTTTTGAAAAAAGTAAATTGGTTACTAAATTATGATTTATTTTCACAAAAAATAATCTTATTATCTGAAGATGAAAAAAAGAATAAACTTAGCAAAAATAAAACTGAAAAAAAGTTAAAGCTACAAATGGTTTAGATGTAACTGATACATCCAAAACGAAAAAACTTAATCAAAAAACCCATTTTTCTGGACGTTTAAGTAATAATTTTGTTTACTGTGGATTAGATTTTGCGATACGTCTTAATAATTGCTTAGTAGAATTATTCCTTAATAATTCCTTAGTTTGTCCTATCGCTCAATATGCCGTATTAGAAACGTTACACACTAAGTGGACTTATAAGAGTTATGGTTTTCATCTTGAAAAAGACAAGCACGGGCTATCAGTATATAACGTATTGCAATACTTAGAACGTAAGAATTTTACTGATTTAAAATCGGTAGTCGAGTCTAATCCATTTTTAGATGATATTGTATTTTTTGTTAATGACAGAACAAAATTAGATGAATGTAAAATTCAATCAAAGGGAATAGGATTAATGGTATTTACCCATGAAAAAAGCACGGTGAATCAACTTTTTGTTACCCCTATTCCTATAGAGTTTTATCAAGATAAAATTCATCAAGCAATAGATAATCACATTAAAAAACTAGAAGAAACAAAAAAAATATATGAAACTATAGGATATGAATACATAGATAAAAATAAAAATAAAAAAACCGTATTAGGAGGAATAGAAGAAACAAAAAAATTATTATCTAACCTAGAACAGAAAAAATTATCAATGACTGATAAAGATCAATTATTTTCACTCAATAACCTAATTATCAGTGTTAAACAATCTATTAATTCCCTACAAGATAAAATCAAAAATCTTGAAAAAAGTATCAACGAGTTAAATAAATTTGACGTAAATAAACCTATTAATCATTTGTTAAAATCAATGGAAAATAAGGCAATTAATGAGAATTTAGCGTTATTATGCCTTACAGATAAAGAGGTTAAGCAAAAATCAGTTAGCATCAAGATTAAAGCTAAAAGTAATGAAAAACATACTAAAAGCCTATCTCTCAAGAAGTTAAGAGATAAGATTAAATTCACTGTAAGAATGATGACTGATGTTTCTTTAAACGGCTTAAAAACAGATTACGGATACATTAGGCTACTAAATTATGATGATTCAATGTATGAAAAATTAGAGTTTTTGTGCATGGATAACTTAAATAAGGTATCTGGTTTACCTGATCTCTTATCTCATAATTTCCTAGATGCTAATGAGTATCTTAAAATTAACAAATTAACTCTTAATTCCATAGGGTTAGATATTACCATTATCCCTATAGGTACTTAATCACTATTGGTATCCCAAGTTTTTATAATTTTGAAGAAAAAATAACCTGTCAGTTTCTATCTGTATTTTTAGGTAAGTTAAATTGGGAAAATTTTAATGAATCAACACATTTAACAGAACAGATACAAAAGATATATCATAATACTTTACTGAATCTTACTCGATCGAACCTTCAGCTTCATGGGCAATTTGTCTTAATTTATCTAACATTTCTTGAGAGACATTTTGCCATAAATTACGTTGATTTGCTTCGATTAATCTTTCCGCCATATCCCTTAACGCCCAAGGGTTTTTTTCTTGAATAAATTGTTGTACTTTTTCATCGAATAAATAACTTTTAGCCACTCCTTCAAACATAAAATTAGGTACGGTTTTAGTAGTAGCAGAATAGGCGAATAAATAATCCACAGTGGCACTCATTTCAAACGCTCCTTTATAGCCATGACGCATAACTCCTGCTATCCATTTCGGATTAATAACTCGACTACGATAAACCCTCGCAATTTCTTCTTTTAACTCCCTAACTTTCGGGTTATTAGGTTGAGAATTATCCCCAAAATAAGTAACAGGATTTTCACCTTTTAAATGTCTCACGGCTACGGTTAATCCGCCTTGAAATTGGTAATAATCATCGGAGTCTAATAAATCATGTTCTCGATTATCTTGGTTATGCAAAACTATCTGTAATGTTTTCAATCTTTGCTCAAAAACTTCGGGCATGGAAACTCCTTTATTTCCCTGATAAGCATAACTACTCCAGTTTAAATAAGCCCTCGCTAAATCCTCATCATTTTCCCAGTTTTGCGACTCAATTAAACCTTGTAAACCAGCACCATAAGCACCGGGTTTTGAGCCAAATAAACGATAACTTGCCCTCTGTTTTGCTTCACTTTCTTCTAAACCTTGATCTAACCAATATTTAGTCTCTTTTTCTACTTGTAAAGCGAGGGGATTTTGCTCTTTTTCTTCAGTAAGGGTTGACAAATGTTCGATCGATTTATATAATAATTCCAGTATTGTGGGAAATCCGTCACGAAAAAAGCCCGAAACTCTCACAGTTACATCTATACGAGGTCGTCCTAACACAGACAGGGGTAGAATTTCATAGTCAACCACCCGACGACTAACTCCATCCCAAACGGGTTTGATGCCCATGAGTGCCATAATTTGGGCAATATCATCGCCTCCCGTGCGCATGGTGGAAGTACCCCACACGGAAATCGCTAAGGTTTTGGGATATTCGCCGTTTTCTTGGGTATAACGTTCAATTACCGCCTCGGCGGCTTTTCTTCCCACATCCCAAGCGGTTTCACTAGGGATTGCTCTTATATCCACTGAGTAAAAATTGCGCCCTGTGGGTAAAACATCCGCCCTGCCTCGACTGGGTGCTCCTGATGAACCACTAGGAATGAATTTGCCTTCTAATCCTCTCATTAAATTGCTGATTTCTCGATCGCTTTTTAAGAGGTTGGGGAAAAGATTATTAGCTATCCAATTAAGAGATTTTTCGGTATGTTTTCCTAAGCTAATTTGTTGATAATTTTCTTTATCTAAGGTATCTAATAATTGAGTTACCGAAGATAGATAGTTATTATTATCAGCATCTTTATTTATGCTATCTAAGGATAAGTTATTAAGATTTTTTCCTCGAATTAAGTTATCTATTAATTGATAAGCTAGATTCTCTATATATTCTTTACCCTCTTTACTTTCTAATTTTTCTTTAATCTTTAAAAGCTCTATATTTTCTTTATTTTTATTTAACAAATTGTCAATATTTTGCTCTAAATCTCCCTGAATTGCGTCTATTAATCCTAAATTATTATAACTGCTAAATCGTGCGATCGAAATAATTAAATCTCGTAATTGTCGCCCTTGAGGGCATTGTCCAAAAATATGTAAACCATCTCTAATTTGAGCGTCTTTTAACTCACATAAATAACTGTCAGCAGTGGTTAAAAATTGCGAAAACGTGTCTTGATTTACCTCTTTAATGGCTAAATCTTGATTGAGGTTAGTAGTCTTGGTTAAATTCAAGATTCGATCGAAGATAACTTTTAAACGACTAGGGTTAAGACTTTGTGCCTGATAATATTCATCAATTAAAGCCTCTAATTCTAATAAATCACTGTATAATTCTGCACGGGTTAAAGGTGGAGTTAAATGATCAATTATAACTGCATTTGCCCTGCGTTTTGCCTGTGAACCTTCCCCCGGATCATTTACAATAAAAGGATAAAAATTAGGTAAACTATCTAAAGCAATTTCAGGGTAACAATTTTCTGATAAAACTAAACTTTTACCCGGCAACCATTCTAAATTACCATGTTTTCCCACATGAATAATAGCATCGGCTTTAAAAATTTCTCTTACCCAATAATAGAAGGCTAAATAATGATGAGTTGGCTCTAAATCTGGCGCATGATAATTCAAATTAGGATCAAAATCGTATCCTCTTGAGGGTTGAATGCCAATAAAAATATTGTCTAATTGTATCCCCGAAATGGGTATTATTTTTTCTGAGATAAGGCTATCTGGATACGAATGATAATCATTCGCATACGAGGTTATATTTTTCCATCGAGTATTGATTTGTTGTTGGGTTTCTAAGGGTAAGGTAGCAAAATAAGTCTCATATTCTTCTAGGGATAAAAATTGATTAACTTGCCGTTGAGATTGCATTTCTAAATCATTAGTTACCCCTTCTATTAACTTAAAAATTAACTCGTCACCGTTGGCAGGAATGTCTTTAATTTGATAACCTTTTTCTTGTAAAGCCTTTAATATATTAATACAACTTGCAGGAGTATCTAATCCAACGCCGTTAGCAATTCTTCCGTCTTTATTAGGATAGTTAGCTAAAATTAAAGCTACTTTTTTTTCTGAGTTACTAACTTTACTGAGATTAACCCATTTTTTTGTCAATTTTGCTATATAATTAATTCGATCGAGCAAAGGTTCATAAATTACTATATCGGTTTCTAATTGAGGATGCCAAGTCGCTACAGATTTGAAAGAAATCGCCCTTGTGATAATTCTTCCATCCACTTCGGGGAGGGCAACATTCATGGCAACATCCCTAGGTGATAAGCCTTGAAAGTTATCTGCCCAATATTCTTTAGTACTGCCACTTAAGATGACTTGTAAAACGGGAATATCTAAAGTTTGCCAAATTTTAGCGTTAGTTTCATTGCCAATTTTTGCTACAGAAAAGCTAGTGGTGTTTAAAATTAATTTGACTTGATGATGTTGTAATAATTTGATTAATTCTTCTTGAATATCTGTCTCTTGAAGGGAGGATACATAAATAGCAATACTGCTTAAATTTTCTTGGGTTAATACTGTGGATAAAGCATCAATAGGTTTAAGATTTCCTGAGAGAAAGTGCGATCGATAAAATATAATAGCTGTATCAATTTGTTGCTTATTTTCTCCTAATTTATTGTCATTAGAGAAAGTTATTTTTTTTTGGGAAGATTTAGTCTTATCTTGAGGAGAGTTGGTGAGAGATTCAATATTTCTTCCCCTCGCCTCATGGGAAAGTTGATAAATACCAAGTCGATCGATCGATCGAGGTGAATTAGGTTTAAAATTACTGTGGAAAAAACTATCACTAAGATACTTAAATGCGTTGACAAAATTTTCAACACCCCCCTCGATTAAGTATTGCCAAAATTGATTGACGATAGATAAGGAAACGTTAGAATGACTGATTAAATCAACGTCAGGTCGATCGTCACCGGGTAAAATGAGTAAATAAGCGTTAGTTTGGCTAACTATGTCTTTACACACTTCTAAGCCATAACTCCAATAACTTCTACCCCCCAACAAGCGCAAAATAATCACTTGTGCCTGTGATAAAATCTCCTCTCCATAGGTATCAATCGTCAATTCCTGCTGTAACTGCAATAGATTGGCAACTCTAATTTCTGGAAAGTCGTCAGGTAAAGAGTCGAAACTGGAGGCAATAGTCTGAATATCCGTATCCGCGCTAGTAAGGAAGATAATCGGTGCAGGATTTTGCTCAATAATAATCACCCCCTCATTGTCAGGATTCCATCCGCCGGGGGTTGCTGGTATTCGGTGCATAATAATTTTGGCTTTTCTACAATCGTTATGATATTTTATCGCTAAATAATAGTTAAAAGTCTTGATATATAGTTAATTTATTTACCTATTTATGACGATGGAAATATTTACCCCAACCGCGCCACGATAACGGATAATCAATATTGGCTCGATCGAGTATCCATTGAACATAAGTATTACTGTTAGGACCGGGATAATAACGATAGAGATTATTATAAGGATAAAATGAGGGAGATTCTTGAATAACTTGTCTTAAATTTTTGGCTTCTTCACCTTGCCATTGAGTTTCTATCCAACTATCACCATTACCAACACCTCTGGTTGCCATCATCAAATTATAATGTAAATGTCCCCAACTACTAGGTACTAAATTTTTGCTTTGCCACACTTCCCACCGTTGTTGACAACTTTCTTCCTCAATTACGAACCAATAATGAACAGCAATATAACCGATAAAAGGAATTTTTGCTACTCTCAAATCAACATTTAAAGTCATAAGGAAAGCCTTAATTTTTAATTTTTAATTGTCCTATTTTTTTAACAATCCAACTCAAGAAAGCCCCCATAAATAAAATGCCAATGGCGGGGTTAAATACTGGTATCCATAGTTGATACCATATATCCCATCCTAACGATATTCCCATAGAACGCCCGATTAAAGCAACGACAAACCAAAAAAAGGCAATAATGACTAAAAATACATCAGCAATTAAAAATCGATCGAGCCAGGTTAATATTTTCTCTTTCATGGGAAGAAAAATAATGAAATAAAATACAATATACTGGGATGCTAGGATTCGAACCTAGGAATGGCGAGACCAAAACCCGCTGCCTTACCGCTTGGCGACATCCCATTGATTTGGCACATTTATTAATATAACAAAGGTCAATAAATTTGTCAAGGAAAACAGCAATATTTCCGTGATTACTTGAATAACTTCCCTTGCCCTATTACCTATTACTTATTACTCATTACCTATTTAAGTATCCTCTAGGAGTTATCAGTAAATCGTGATAACGTTTTGTACTGCTATTGCCGATGATAACTGTGGTTAACATATCGATCGAATGGGTTAACATGACATCTAAGGTAGTGATAACAATACTTTCATCTTCTCGACTGATAGAACGAGCTATAGCTACAGGAGTGTTTGGATTGCGGTATTGTAAGAAAATTTCTTGCGCTTTGACTATCTGTTGAGTACGGGTGTTCGATCGAGGGTTATAAATTGCTGTGACAAAATCGGCACTAGCGGCGGCAATCAAGCGTTTTTCGATGACATCCCAAGGGGTTAACAAGTCACTCAAACTGATAGCACAAAAATCGTGCATCAGGGGAGAGCCAATTTTGGCGGCGACACTTTGCAAAGCTGTTATGCCAGAAAATACTTGTAAAGGAGGTGATTTTGTATCCCAGTTCTGATTTGCCAAAATTTCTAAAACAAGCCCCGCCATGCCGTAAATACCGCAATCTCCTGATGAAATTACTGCTACCTTTAAGCCCCATTTTGCCAGTTCGATCGATCTTTGCGCCCGTTGTCTTTCTTGGGTAATGGGAGAAGACTCGATGATTTGTTCTGGACGTAGTAAAGATTTAATCAAGTCAATATATAAACCATAACCGATAATTATATCTGCTTCCCTCAAGGCGGTTTTAGCGGTGGAGGTGAGGTATTGTATATCACCCGGTCCTGTACCGATGAGGTATAATTTACCCTGACTAAGATTATATTCTAAGTTCGATCGAGCAATGGCAATAGTTACAGCGCCTTTTTCTCCTTCCTGACGAATAATTTGTTTTGGTACAACTAAATCAGGAGATTTTAGGGTATTTTCTATCAAATTAGGCAATAAACTTGCTTTCAATGCCGATGCTTCCGCTACACTAGGTGTGCCGACTTCATTCTCCACAATACTAGAAGGATTTGGTACAGATACCGATTTTAATTCTTCGGGTGTAAAGATTTGTAACGGTAAATTCCATTTTTGCGCTAAGGCTAAAATCCCGATTTCATCATGTTTGACATCGATCGTAGCTAGAGAGGCGATGGCTTTCGGTGATAAATTATACTGATTTAACACATTTACTAAGGCAGATTCAATCAGAGAGGGGGAAGTGTCTCTTTCGCAACCAATACCAACCCACAAACAACGGGGATGCCAACTTACCAAAGGAATATCGACTTGGGGAGGTTTTTCTACTCCTATATATAGCATTCCCTCAGCTTCTTTTTCTGAGGTATCAAAAAGAAAAGGATGTTGAAACGGGAGGCGATTTTGCCACCATAATAAACCTGAATTTTGTTGCACTAAAATAGGCTTGTTTCTAGCAATATTGATACTAACTTCTGTCCAATTTCCTTCTCCTTTTTGCCAACCAAATATCTCCCCAAAGGTATCGATCGATGGTAAATTAAGATGATAAGAAGCACTACTAATAATCGCTTTTGCCTCTAATTCATGGGCTAATAATTCTGTTAATTTATCGGCTTTTCCTTCATGCCCCCCCGTTAAACTAATGATATACTCAAAGGTTCGATCGATAGCTATAATAGCAGGATCGCTTTTTTTATCTACTAATAAAGGGGCAATTAAACGCACGATCGCACCTATAGCTAAAGTAAAGATAATTGCCTTAGATTCATGCCAAATATTAGCTAAATGTTCTGCTAAAGAACCATCATAAAATTTTACAGAATGATCATCATAATTATTACTATTTTTTAAGCTATTAGGCAACCATAAAACTCCTTTAGTTATTTTCACTAAAGGTAATAATTGTAGATAATTTTCTTCAGTAACGGTAATAAAATGAAGGGGTTGATAATCAGTGAAAATAATTGACATAAAATTATAAAATACAAAAAATACAGTTTAATCTGTTTAAAATAGTCGCTTTAGCTGACTTGTGCTATTAGCAATGAAATTTATTTCTTTGCGGACTACGAGATATTACCTAAATCATTTTTAACATACAAATCTTTGATTTTGTCAATTTTTTGTAACAAAATGTTTCGTCAACAGACTCATTTATTACCTGAATTGTTTTCTACTCACACATTGTTAAAAATAGTTAAAAGTAGGTTGGGTTAGCAATAGCGTAACCCAAAAAGTGATACAGTAGGTAGTAAGTCAAAAATTTTTCCATGTCTAAACTACTCATCTCTCAATATCATAACGAAGTCGAAAAAATTAAGCGTTACGGCGGTAGAAAAAACGAATCAACCATTAGAGTTGCCTTTCAAAATTTACTCAACAATTACTGTCAAACTCGCAACTTTTTATTAATACCAGAATTACCTTATAAAAATCAAAGAATTATTCCCGATGGTACAATCAAAGACGCTTTACAACTAGATTGGGGTTACTGGGAAAGCAAAGACGAAGATGACGATTTAGACTTAGAAATTGAGAAAAAATTTGCTAAAGGTTATCCTAACGATAATATTTTATTTGAAGATTCCATTACCGCTATATTAATTCAAAGTGGTGTAGAAAAAATGCGAGTCTCTATGCAAAATATTGACGCATTAGACAAGATTTTAAAAGAATTTATCGACTATCAACGCCCCGAAGTAGCAGAATTTTATCAGGCAATTACTAAATTTAAAGATGACTTACCAACTCTCATTAATACCCTCAGAGAAAGTATTGATTTAGCTTCTAATAATAATCAACAATTTATCGCTAAAAGAGATACTTTTTTAAGTCTTTGTCAAAACTCCATTAATCCGAATATTACCCCCGAAGATGTTAGGGAAATGATGATACAACATATCTTAACGGAAGACATCTTTTTAACGATTTTTGATGAGGCACAATTTCACCGAGATAATAATATCGCTAGGGAATTAACTAACCTAATTGATAGTTTTTTGAAAGGAGGAGAAAGGAAGAAATTATTAAGCAGTATTCAGCATTATTATAAGGCAATTAAAAGTAAAGCAAGTCAAATAAATAATCACCACGAAAAACAGAAGTTTTTAAAGGCAATTTATGAGAATTTTTATAAGGCTTATAATCCTTTATCTGCTGATAGATTGGGTATAGTTTACACTCCCAATGAGATAGTTAGATTTATGATAGAAAGTACCGATTTTCTGCTTCATAAATACTTTAATAAATTACTCATTGACAAAGATGTCGAAATACTCGATCCTGCTACAGGTACAGGTACTTTTATCACTGAATTAATCGAATATTTGCCCATCAATTCTCAAAATTGTGACGCTTTAAGGTATAAATATCAACATGAAATTCACTGCAATGAAGTGGCGATTTTACCTTACTATATTGCTAACTTAAATATCGAGTATTCTTATCTACAAAAAACAGGAGAATATCAAGAGTTTAATAATATCTGTTTTGTGGATACTTTAGATCATACCAGCTTTGAAGGGAAGCAGATGGATTTGTTTGCTATGTCGTTGGAAAATACCGCCAGAATTAGACGACAAAATGAGAAAAAAATCTCGGTAATTATCGGTAATCCTCCTTATAATGCCAAGCAAGAAAATTTTAATGATAACAATGCTAATCGCAGTTATGAAAGTATCGATAAACGCATTAAATCGACTTATATAAAAGAAGGCAAAGCCCAAAATCAAATCGTTTTATATGATATGTATGTGCGGTTTATTCGATGGGCAAGTGATAGATTAAATGATAATGGAATCATTGCTTTTATTACGAATAATTCTTTTATTGATGGTTTAACTTTTGATGGTTTTAGAAAGGTTTTAAGTGAAGAATTTAGTCATGTTTATATTATAGATTTAGGAGGTAATATTCGACAGGGAGATAAAACGGGAAATGTGTTTAATATTATGATAGGGGTTGCCATTACATTTTTAGTGAGAAAAAATAACGTAGGGGTTGAATATCATTCAACCCAAATAACCTCAAACAATTGTGAAATTTATTATTATAAATCTCTTGAAAATTCAGCGAAAGATAAGTTAGATTTTATTGGCAAAAATAAATTAAAAGATATTAATTTTAGTCATATTATCCCTAAAAATAATCATTGGATTAATCAAAGTGATAATGATTTTGATGATTTGTTACCTTTAATTGATAAAGAGGTGAAAAGTGGTAAATCAGAGGAAGCCATTTTTAAGTTATTTTCATCAGGATTAAAAACTCAAAGAGATGAATGGATTTATGATTTTAATAAGGATAATTTAGAGGAAAAAGTAAGGTTTTTAATTGACATTTATCAACAGAGTTTAAAAGATGATAATTTTGTAGATAAAAATAGTATTAAATGGGATGCCGAATTAAGTAATTATTTATCCAGAAAAATAGAAAAAGAATTTAATAACGAACAAATTTTATTAAGTTTATATCGTCCATTTACTAAACAATATTTATATTTTGATAAGCATTTGAACGGAAGAACTTATCAATGGTTTAATATTTATAATCAAAAGGATATTGAGAATAAAATTATTTGTTTTACTAATAACTTACAAACTGGTTTTATTTTCTTAGCTATTAATAGTATATGCGATTTAAACTTTTGTTCAAGAGCTACTCAATGTTTGCCATTATATACTTATGATAAAGAGGGAAAAAGAGAGGAAAATATCACTGATTGGGCGTTGGAAAAATTCAGAGAACATTATAGCAGGATTGATCCCCCCCTAGCCCCCCCTTTGAAAGGGGGGGAATCGGAAAATAAGGGAAAAAAAGCCTCCCTTATTAAGGGGGGTTGGGGGGATCAAATTCCTCAGAATCAAGACAAAAAAGCCTCTCTTATCAAGGAAAGTTTAGGGGATCAAATTCTTCAAAATCAAGACAAAGAAGCCTCTCTTATCAAGGAAAATTCAAGAGATAAAATTCTGATAACTAAAGAGGATATTTTTTATTATGTTTATGCTGTTTTACATAACCCTAAATATCGATCGAAATATGAGTTAAATTTAAAGAGAGAGTTTCCCAGAATACCTTTTTATGATAGTTTTTATCAATGGGTAAATTGGGGTAAAAAGTTGATGAATTTACATCTTAATTATGAGGAAATAGAGCTTTATAATTTAAAGAGAATTGATACACCTGTAACAAGGAGTGTAAACCCCTTGCCTCCTGAATCTTCATCTTTACCTAAAGCAAAATTAAAAGCGGATAAAATTAAACATCAAATTATCATTGATGAAGTGACGACTTTAACAGAAATTCCGCCTATAACATGGGAATATAAGTTAGGAAATCGATCGGCTTTAGAGTGGATTTTAGATCAATATAAGGAGAAAAAACCGAAGGATAAAACTATAGCAGAAAAGTTCAATAATTATCGTTTTACTGATTATAAAGAGCAAGTAATTGATTTATTAATGAGGGTGACAACTGTTAGTGTAGAAACTATGAAAATAATTAATGAAATGGAAAGTATGGATAATTAAAGATAATGTGTTTAAGATGTGGTTAAAATAATTAAGTATGGCTTTTTTTGTATAATTATGATTATAACTTTTCTTAATTGAAAATCAATGTTTATTTCTAATGCTAATCAGGCAATATATTCGGAAACTAAGAAATTACTGTCTTAATTCAGAACATGATGATGGTAAACATAAAGCGAGGTTATTTTCATCTATGTTAGGTATAAATGCTAATGATGCTGAAAAGTTACGCCTAATTTTGCTTGAAGTGGTGAAAAAACATTCCTGTCAACTGGGTAGAAAGGATCAATATGGTCAAAGATATATTATAGACTTTGAACTAGAATGGCAAAATAAACGAGCAATCGTGCGTAGTGGCTGGATTATTGAACATAATGATAATATTCCTAGATTAACAACTTGTTATCCTTTGTAAACTTTGGAGAAAAAAAGAATGAACACGATTAAATTACTTGATGTGGTTGCCCTTACGGTTGATATTCCCCAAGATAATCTTTGGCGTGGGCAGGTGGGTACAGTAGTAGAAATTTTAGCTAATGGTAAGGCTTTTGAAGTGGAATTTAGCGATCGAAATGGACGCACTTATCAATCTCTTGGTTTACGTCCTGATCAAATTATGCTACTCTATTTTGAACCAACAAATTTGGATAAAATTCCTGTTTCGGTGTAACGTTGATTCTCCTAAATATAATGAGAAAGATGAGTGTAAAAACCATGAAAATAATTAAGGAAATGGAAACTATAGACATTAAATAAAATGTGTTGAAAGTTCGATCGAAACCTAAGAAGAAGATTAAAATTAAAGATGTAGATAGGTTTAACCATGTTAAATTTTTACGAACTAACCTATAATAATTATAGTCAATGTTTATGATTTAACTGATTGTAATTTTAAGACAATTATGGAAGATATAAAACCGATAATTACTAAAGTAAAAGAAGAACTTAAAAACTGTTATCAACAAGAATTAGTAAATTTAATTTTATTTGGTTCTCAAGCTAGAGGAGAAGCTAATCAAGATTCAGATATTGATATTTTAGTTATCTTAAATCGTCCTGTTAATCCTATTATTGAAATTAAAAGAAATATAGATAAATTAACTGAATTATCATTGGAAAACAATAAAGAAATTAACTGTTTTTATACATCTCAAGAACACTTTAAAACGAAACAAAATCCTTTACTAAAAACTATCGATAAAGAAGGGATTTTATTGTGAATATAAGTGAAGCTCAAAAACAATTTCTTATGAAAGCAAAACAAAGTTTAGAAGCATCAAAGCATTTATTTAACGGTGGATTTTATGATTTTGCCGTTGCTAGAGCTTATTATACGATGTTTTATCTTGCATCGGCTTTTTTAGCAGGAGAAGAACTTTATTTTTCTAAACATTCTGCTGTAATTTCAGCATTTGGACGAGAATTTATTAAAACTAAAAAAGTTCCTCAAGAATATCATAAATGTCTTAGAGAAGCACAAAATATGAGAAATTTAGGAGATTATGGTGACTATAATTCATTAGACAAAGAAGAAGCACAATTACAAATTCATCGAGCTGAAAATTTCTTAAATTATACTTTTAGTATTTTTAATTGTATTGATAATAATTTTTAATAAATAATGATATTTAAGGTATTTTCTAATTCCCTTAACAATTCTTCAGACATAGCAATAGTTATTAATTGATTTTGTTGCAAATCAATAATTTTCTCAGGAATACCACCCCAAATAATAGCAGATACCCAAATATTAGTATCTAAAACTACTTTCATTTTTTCATCTCCCGACGAACTTCTCTGACAATTTCACAAATTTCCTCTGTAGTCATTTCTTCAATTTCTTCCGTCATTTCTGCTCTTTTTTTCTTTAATTCATTCCATGTTAATTTAGGGACTTTTTCAAAGGAAATTGTATCAGAATTTATCTGTACAGAATATTGCTCACCCTCAGAAAAAATCTGAGAAATTTCGGGTGGAAGTTCTAATTTTCCTTCGGGTGTGAAATTAATAGTAATTGTTGTATTCATCATTTTTTGCTCAAATATATAATTGTGATTATAACTTTTTTAATTGAAAATCAATGTTAATTCCTAATGCCGATCGAGCAACATATTTAGAACATGATGATGGTAAACATCAAGGGAGGTTATTGTCATCTATGTTGAGGTGATTATATCTGTGAGGAATGGAAAAGAAGATACTTTTTGATGGTTCATTAATTGTATATTGGAAAGAATGAGCAATTATCAGTGATCAAAAACCTATGGATTTAGTTAATTTACAAAATACTTTAGATAATATTTCCTTTGCAGTCCTCTTTTTGACTATGTTATGTTACTGGGTGGGGGTGGCTTTTCCTAACCTCAGCATTTTACCCAAAATTGGCACAACAGGAATGATTATCGCTAATTTTGCCATTGCAACCCTATTAATCGCTCGTTGGATTGAGGGGGGATATTTTCCCTTAAGTAACCTTTATGAGTCTTTATTTTTCTTAACTTGGGGTATAACGGCGGTACATCTAATCGCTGAAAATATGAGTAGTAGTCGCCTTGTGGGAGTAGTTACCTCTCCTGTGGCTATGGGAATTACTGCTTTTGCAGCGTTATCTTTACCCTCCGAAATGCAACATAGTGAACCCCTTGTACCTGCTTTGAAGTCTAATTGGTTAATGATGCACGTTAGCGTCATGATGTTTAGCTATTCGGCTTTGATGGTAGGTTCTTTGATTGCGATCGCATTCTTAATTTTAACTCAAGGCAAGGAAATTCAATTAAGAGGTAGTTCCGTTGGTACAGGTGCTTACCGCAATGTTAAAAAATTAACCCTTAACTATAATAGTGAATCAGTTAATGTGGATAATTCTTCGGGCAACACCGCCGTTTTAACTCAACCTATTACAGAAGTTATCTCTTTATCTCCCGAAAGATTGAGTTTAGTGGATACCCTCGACAATATTAGTTATCGTATCATTGGCTTAGGTTTTCCTTTACTTACGATCGGTATTATATCAGGAGGGGTATGGGCTAATGAAGCATGGGGAAGCTACTGGAGTTGGGACCCTAAAGAAACATGGGCATTAATTACATGGTTAGTGTTTGCCGCCTATTTACACGCAAGAATTACTAAAGGTTGGCAAGGAAAAAAACCAGCTATTTTAGCCGCTAGTGGTTTTGTGGTGGTGTGGGTTTGTTATTTAGGAGTGAATTTATTAGGTAAAGGTTTACATTCCTACGGATGGTTTTTTTAGAAAAATTATCCTATGGTAAAACAGGCATCTTGCCTGTATTTTTAGACAAAAATTATATAGCCGTTTTTAAAATTATGAGGTACATTTTTTATTGCCTCTTGCCTCTTGCCTCTTGCCTCTTGCCTCTTGCCTTTCAACGACAATTTTTGTACCTCACCAAAACGAGAATTGCTATATATACTAAAGTTTCGATCTATTATTTTTTTTAATTTATTATAAACTCTATAAAAAAGTCAAATTTTTAACCAAAATTTATTATAAAAAACTATGGAAAATAAAATTAAAGTTGCGATCGTAGGTACTGGTTTTGGCAAACAAATTCATTTACCTGCCTTTCAAATTCACCCTCGTACCGAAGTTACTGCTATATATCATCGGGATTTAAACAAGGCTCGATCGATCGCTCAAGAGTATAATATACCTTATGCTATGGACAACTATGAGAATATTTGTTCATCTCCTAATGTGGACGTAGTGAGTATTTCTACACCGCCTTTTTTACACTATGAAATGGCAAAAATTGCCCTAGAAAATGATAAACATATTTTACTAGAAAAACCCCTTAATCTTAATAGTAATGAGACTAAAAAATTATGGAATTTAGCTCAAGAAAAAGGTAAAATTGCGGTAGCTGATTTTGAATTTAGATTTATTCCAGCTTGGCAATTATTAAAGGAATATTTAGAGCAAGATTTTGTCGGTAAAACTCGTTTAATTAAAATCGATTGGTTAGTAGCTTCGAGGGCAAATCCTCAACGAGCATGGAATTGGTATTCTGTCAAGGAAAAAGGCGGCGGTGTCTTAGGTGCGATCGGCTCCCATGTTTTCGACTATATTAACTGGTTATTCGGGGAGGTAGCTACTATCAGCGCTCACTTAAGTTGTTCGATCGAGCAACGCCCCGATCCCTTATCTAATAAGGAATTGAAGCCTGTCACCGCCGATGACACTTGTTTGATTACCTTGCGATTAAAAGATGGTACACCAGTACAAATTAACTTAAGTTCTGTCACTTATCAAGGGCGAGGGCATTGGGTAGAAATCTATGGAGAAAAGGGTACTCTAGTATTAGGTAGTAGTAATTTAAAAGACTATGTACACGGTTTCAAACTATTTGCTTCTAACGGTGATAAGCCTTTAACGGAGGTAGAAATTCCCAAAAGATTGGCTTTTCCTCAAGTCTATACTGACGGCAGATTAGCACCTTTTATCAGAGTCGTCGATCGACTGGTGGAAAATATTGATTACAATATTAACAATGCACCCTCCTTAAAAGAAGGATTTTATTCACAATTATTAATGGATTTAAGTCATCAATCCCATGAAGAAAAACGAACTTTAATTATTAATTAAAAACTAACATATTTTAGGATTAAATTATGACTCTTACCTTAAATAAACCCCTTAAATCAAATAATTTATTAGTTATTCCAGAGATTACTTGGACGCAATTAGAAACCATAGAAGCAAGTTTTCAAGACTTAAAAGGAGTCAGATTTTCTTATCTTGATGGATATTTACAAATTATGAATCTTAGTTTAGAACACGAAGAAACAAAAAGAATTATTGGTACTTTATTAGAAGCCTATATGAGAAAAAAAGGCATTAGATTTTATATGAAAGGAAGTGCCACTATAGGAAGTCATAATATAGGCGGAAAAAAAGAACCAGATGAGTCTTATAATATCCATAGTAAAAAAGATATACCTGATTTAGTCATAGAAATAGTTGTTTCTAGTGGGGGTATTAATACCCTAGAATTATATCGAAGAATTGGAGTTCCTGAAGTGTGGTTTTGGGAAGATGGTTTATTAAAAATCTATTCTTTACAAGAAAGTTATATCTTGTCTGAAAAAAGTCTTTTACTGCCTGATTTAGACATAAATAATTTAATCAAATATGCCACCTATTATGATCAATATGATGCTGTAACTAACTTTCTTGAAACTATTAAATAGAGTCTGCTGAAAAAGTATTTTGATGCGGTAGAGAATAGGCAATATTTTAATATTATCATCTGTTAACATTACGCTTGTAACCTTGCATTTAATGTCTAGTTTTTGACTAAAAATTGGGAAAAGTGCGAACTTTTTAGTTGATTTAATGCGTTGAATATCTTGACTTTCCTAGTCTTCTGATTTATTCAGGAAACCCTATTTAAGTAAAAATATCTGCTTAAAAATGATTTAATTTAAAATTATGAATATTACCCTAACTAAACCAGTTGAATCAAATAACTTATTAGTTATTCCAGAGATTACTTGGACACAATTAGAAACCATAGAAGCAAGTTTTCAAGACTTAAAAGGAGTCAGATTTTCTTATCTTGATGGATATTTACAAATTATGAATCTTAGTTTAGAACACGAAGAAGCAAAATTTATTATTAGTACCTTATTAGAAGCCTATATGAGAAAAAAAGGTATTAGATTTTATGGTAAAGGAAGTGCCACTATAGGAAGTCATAATATAGGCGGAAAAAAAGAACCAGATGAGTCTTATAATATCCATAGTAAAAAAGATATACCTGATTTAGTCATTGAAATTGTTGTTTCTAGTGGGGGTATTAATACCTTAGAATTATATCGAAGAATTGGAGTTCCTGAAGTGTGGTTTTGGGAAGATGGTTTATTAAAAATCTATTCTTTACAAGAAAGTTATATCTTGTCTGAAAAAAGTCTTTTACTGCCTGATTTAGACATAAATAATTTAATCAAATATGTCACTTATTATGATCAATATGATGCTGTAACTAACTTTCTTGAAACCATTAAATAGTGTATAGTGTATAGTGTATAGTGTATAGTGTATAGTTTTTAATTCTTAATTCTTAATTCTTCATTCTTCATTCTTCATTCCCTACAGATTCGATCGATCTTCGTTATAATCGATCGTAACAAAACTTAATGATCGATCGAACTCTACTAACATTATGTCTTTTCATGTATCCACATGGTCAGTAAAAAATCCTGTATCTGTACTGGTATTATTTTTATGCTTAACAATTTTTGGGCTATTCTCCTTTTTTCAGTTAGGCATAAATGATCAACCAAACATAGATATACCCTTAGTTCAAGTTACCATAATTCAGCGCGGTGCAGGACCAGAAGAATTAGAATCTCAGGTGACAAAGTTAGTAGAGGATGCCGTAGCGCCCATTAATTTAGTGGATAATATTATCTCTACTGTTACCGATGGTAGTAGCGTCACAGTGATAGAGTTTGAATTGGAAGCAGACGCAAATCAAGCCACCAATGATGTGAGAAATGCCATCGCCCAAATAAGGCAGGATTTGCCACAGGATATTAATGAGCCCATCGTCCAGAAATTGGAGTTCGCTGGGGGTGCTATAATGACTTATGTGGTATCTTCTCCACAACGATCGATCGAAGAATTAACAGATATAGTAGATAGACGCATCGCTAGGGATTTAGCCAACGTTTCAGGAGTTGCCCAAATTAACCGCATCGGTGGTTTAGACAGAGAAGTAAGAGTGGATTTAGACCCAAAAAGGTTACAAGCCTATAATATTACAGCTACTCAGGTTAATGAGCAAATTCGCAACCTCAATCTTAACCTGTCAGGAGGAAAAGCGGAAATTGGAGGACAAGAACAGAACATTCGTACCCTTGGCAGTGCCTTAACTGTCAGACAGTTAGCAAATTATCGAGTAATTTTAGACAATGGGGATACTATTCCCTTAAATCAGTTAGGCACAGTTAAAGATGATTTTGCTGAAGCCACTCAATTAGCTTATTATAATGGTGAACCTGTAGTGGGTTTTTCTATTTTAAGGGGTACAGGTACAACCCTTGTCACCGTTGCCGATAATGTAGAGAAAAAGTTAGTGGAAATTAGAAAGAATCTCCCCTCAGATATTAACATTGACTTGATTTTTACCCGTGCCACTGCCATTCGAGACTCCTATCAAGGTACGATCGATTCTCTGATAATTGGCTCTATACTTACAGTTATTAGTGTCGGTATCTTTTTAAGGGATTGGCGCGCCACTCTGATTACTGGTTTAGCCTTACCTCTTTCTATCATCCCGACTTTTATGGTGATGAGGGCGCTTGATTATACCCTTAACGGTATGAGTTTATTAGCTTTGGCTTTAGCTATGGGAAATTTAGTCGATGATGCTATCTGTATGATTGAAAACATTGATCAACATTTGAGCATGGGCAAAAAACCCTATCAGGCGGCAATGGATGCGGCGAGGGAGATTGGTTTAGCGGTAGTAGCAACCACTGCAACGATTGTGGCGGTTTTCTTACCCGTTGCCTTTATGGGAGGTGTGCCGGGGCAGTTTTTCCAACCCTTTGGGGTGACGGTAGCAGTGGCAACTATGTTTTCTACCCTCGTAGCAACTACCATGACTCCCATGTTAAGCGCCTATATTCTTAAACCGAAACCCCTTAACAAAATCAATGATTCATCTAATCATCGACAAAAAAATCATCCCTATCGCACGGTTTTAAGTTGGGCATTACGCAATAAAGTTACTACCATTATCATTGCTATTGCTTTCTTTCTCGGTAGTCTGCAACTTGTGCCTTATATTCCTAAAGGTTTATTTAGTGAAGGTGACACGGGTTTAAGTACTATTTCGCTCGAATTACCACCTTCCTCCACTTTAGCAGATACCCGTTCGATCGCTTTACAAGTTACTGATAAAGTAAAATCCAATCCAGCCGTCAAGAGTGTTTTAGCGGAAGTCGGGGGAAGTAAAATTAACGGAGGCACTATGTATGTCAATCTTGTGCCAAAAGATGAGCGAGACATCACGCAACAAGAGTTTCAAAACCAAATGCGACAATATTTTAGCACCATAGCAGGGGCAAGGGTAACATTTCGCTCACAGGGCGCAGGGGGAAGCAGTAAAGACTTAACCATCGTCTTAAAAAGCGATAATGGAGAGGTTTTAACACAAACCGCTCAAGCATTAGAAACCGAAATGAGAGGTATTTCTGGATTAGTGGAGGTATCTTCTAGTGCTAGTTTAGTCAAACCTGAAATCATCATACAACCTAACCTTGAAAAAGCCGCCGATTTAGGAGTTTCCGTCAACTCGATCGCGCGTACCGCTTCCCTTGCTACCATAGGGGATAATGACTCTAACTTAGCTAAATTTAACCTCGTCGATCGACAAATTCCTATCCGAGTCCAGATTAACCCCTTATATCGTGGCAACATCGAAACCCTAAAGAATTTGAGAGTGCCGAGTAATAACGGTACATTAGTCACCCTAGCCAGTGTAGCAGATATTCGCCTCGCCAGTGGACCCGCCGAGATACAACGTTATAACCGTCAAAGAAAAGTGGAGTTAGGCGCAAACTTACAAGGAATTTCCCTAGGAGATGCCCTTAGTGCCGTCAATGCCCTTCCCGTGATGAATCCCTTACCAAGTGAAGTATCTCAAGAACCTGCTGGAGATGCAGAAATTATGAGGGATATTTTCAGTCGCTTCCTAGGTGCTGTTGCCCTTGCCATTGGTTGTATTTATGGTATCTTAGTTTTACTCTATGGTAACTTTCTTTATCCCCTTGCCATTCTCATGGCGTTACCCTTATCTATCGGGGGGGCGTTATTAGGCTTGTTAATCACCCAAAAAGAATTAGGCTTATTCGCCCTCATCGGTATCGTTTTATTATTGGGGTTAGTCACCAAAAACGCCATTCTCTTAGTTGACTTTGCCATCGCTGGAATGAAAGAAGGAAGAACACAATTTCATGCGGTAGTATATGCAGGAGTCTCTCGATTACGTCCCATTGTCATGACTTCTATTTCGACTATGGCGGCTATGTTACCCATTGCCTTTGCTTGGGGTGCAGACGGCGAAGTCAGAAGCCCTATGGCGATCGCAGTCATAGGTGGTTTTACTACATCAACCCTACTAACCTTAATTGTTGTGCCTGTCACCTTTACCTATGTGGATAATTTTGTCCATTGGTTAGGTAAGATATTTAAACAAGAGGAATTAAAACAAGTGCAACAAGTCTTAGAGTTAGAGGAAACCCTGAAGAATTAAGAATTAAGAATTAAGAATTAAGAATTAAGAATTAAGAATTAAGAATTATTATTTTACCACCGTAGAACAGGCATCTTGCCTGTTTTTCTGAAGATGTCTATTAATCATCATTTAGTTTTGTTATAGTAATGACAGTATTGAGAGAGGGATAGACAAAAAACTATCGGTAAAAATCTATGGATTCATCAGAGTTAATCATTCCAGAATATAGTCTCGATCGAGATTGTACCACTTTGTCTCGTCATGTTTTGCAACAACTGAACAGTTTTTCCGCCGATGCGCAAGATTTGAGTGCGATTATGAATAGAATCGCCTTAGCAGGTAAATTAATCGCCCGTCGTCTCAGTCGTGCAGGTTTAATGGAGGGAGTATTAGGGTTTACAGGAGATAGTAACATTCAAGGGGAATCCGTCAAAAAGATGGATGTTTACGCTAATGAAGTGTTTATTTCTGTATTTAAACAAAGTGGTTTAGTGTGTCGTCTCGCCTCCGAAGAAATGGATAAGCCTTATTATATTCCTGAAAATTGCCCCATTGGACGCTATACTCTACTTTATGATCCCATTGATGGTTCATCTAATGTGGATATAGACTTAAATGTAGGCTCAATTTTTGCCATTCGTCAACAGGAAGGAGAAGACTTAGACGGAGAAGCCAAAGATTTATTACAAGATGGCTCAAAACAAATAGCCGCAGGGTATATCTTATATGGACCTGCCACAGTTTTAGTCTATACTATGGGTACTGGTGTTCACTCTTTCTTTTTAGACCCCAGTTTAGGTGAGTTTATCTTAGCACAGGAAAACATCCAAATTCCTGATCACGGTTCAGTATATAGCGTCAATGAAGGAAATTTCTGGCAATGGGATGACTCTATCCGTAATTATATCCGTTATGTTCATCGTCATGATGGTTATACAGGGCGTTATAGTGGTGCATTAGTAGGAGATATTCACCGTATTTTAATGCAAGGAGGAGTTTTCTTGTACCCCGGCACAACCGACAAGCCCGAAGGCAAATTAAGATTATTATATGAAACTGCACCTTTAGCCTTTATTATCGAACAAGCAGGAGGAAAGGCTTATGATGGATTAACTAGAATATTAGACATTGTACCCGATCGAATCCATCATCGAACCCCTGTAATTTTGGGTAGTAAAGAAAATGTTGAGTTAGTGCAGTCTTTTATTAAATAGAGGTTGCCTCATAGTCAATATGATAAAAATAAATGGAAAAATGATCCCAATTATTAATAAAGAAATTTACGGCAGTCTTTTAGCAGAAACTTTACCTAAGGTTATTGAAACTGAAGTTGAGTATGAGCAACTATTAGCTGTTGTTAACGGCAAAGAAGTATTAGTAAGTCACAAGCGAAAGCATTAGGGAAATATTTTAACATTTCTCCTAGTTTATTCCTTGATTATTTATGATTATCTTAATGATTTATTTCCCAAATTTTGGTAACTTTAAAAAAGATTTATTGCGAGGTTTTTTATTACTTTTTTTCTCCTGATTATTTTCGATTTCTTGATTAGCAAAAATATTATTTGTTAAGGGAGGTAAACTTAAATCTTCCTTTGGTTTTGACTGTATTTGTTCTGATTGATTCTCCTCTAAATTTCGATCGATTTGCTCAATTTCTCGATCGATTTTTTCAAATAAAGGGAAAGTTTGAGAAGGTAAATTTACTTGTTCAGGATTATCATTAATGGTACTATTAGAAGAAGAAGAATTATTATCAGACCACGAAGTTATACCCAAACCATTAACCTCTGGAGAAGGTGCGCAATTATTAGTTAGATAATGATCTAAAGCAGTTTTATATTGAGCATTATAGCGTTGTTGTCTTTGCAATCTAACTTGCAATTCTTTATTTTCTTTTTCCTTTTGTTTTAATTGATATTGAATTTCATTATAATTATCTTGAAGTAAAGAACAATCTCTTTCCAAATTAGCCGTCAATTGTTGCGTTTTTTTCAATTCTTTTGTCAAATTTTCGATCACTAATTTTTGTTTTTGATACTGCTCATTTTGTTCTTCAATACGAATATGACTATTATTAATTTCAGTCTCTAATTGTTGTATTTTTACTACATCTTCCTTAATCTTTTTTTGAAAATCTTGATTCTTTATTACTTGCACTTTAATATGTTTTTTTTGCTCTTCAATTAAAGTTTGCAATTCAGTTGTTTCTTGTTTTAATTCTTCATTTTTTTTTCTAATTTTACAAGCAATGGCA
This sequence comes from Geminocystis sp. CENA526, assembly GCF_050753365.1. Classification (NCBI taxonomy): domain Bacteria; kingdom Bacillati; phylum Cyanobacteriota; class Cyanophyceae; order Chroococcales; family Geminocystaceae; genus Geminocystis; species Geminocystis sp. CENA526. The sequence continues at coordinate 1,475 of NZ_JBLZFY010000052.1, read as the reverse complement.
TACCAGTCTTTATTTGTTAAAGTAGATTTAGGAGAGTCAGGAGTAGTCATAAAAAATAAATATAAAGATCAAGTAGAGTTTAACAATTAAAGTTGGCTCTTAATACAGTAATTATGATAAATTAATAAAAAATAATTAAGATAAACTTTGATGGCTATAGTTTTGATGATTTTTAAAATGTAATTTTTATAAATTAACAGTTTTAATTTAACCTAAGACCAGCTATATGACACCTTTTTTAAGATATAATTTATCATACTCACAGTAGAAGAACCTTAAAGTGTTTTCTCAAAGTTAGAGAAATCCGAGATACATTGCCCATATTTTTCAAAATTAGATATATTATAACCTGAGTGAGCCATAAAATGAGGAAGATAAGAGGTGGACAGAAAGACTAGGAAACTAGAAGACTATAGGAATAATACTACTTTTGCCTTATCTCCATCATCATTAAGTACTAAAGCAAAATAGATTGTATATTTTAAAATTAATGGAAATAACCCATAATCTTTGTTGCCTATGCCCCGATGCCTTTTGCCTTTCACAAAGTAAACATACAATTAATTTTGCCTATCTACTTATCTTTTATTCTTTGCCTGAGTATAACAATTTTATCTCGAACGGAGGTGAATTCAGTTGCTTAATGTCTAATTTCTAATGCTTTTTTTAATTGCTCGATCGAAATGGGTTTACTGATATAATTATTGACACCAGCTTCAAAATATTCGGTTCGATCGTCTTCTAAAACATTAGCAGTTAAAGCAATAATATAAGGTTGTTTTTTGTCTGATTGACGAATAATTTTAGTGGTGGTTATGCCATCCATTTTGGGCATTTGCATATCCATTAAAATTACGTCATAAAATTGAGTTTTTAATCTTTCTAATACTTGTAAACCATTATCGACAATCTCCGCAGTATAACCAATACTTTCGAGCAAATATTGAATAACTTTTTGATTCGGGGGATAGTCTTCCGCTACCAAAATTTTTAGGGAAGATTTTTTATTAAATTTTTGAGAGGATATATTGTCAGAAATTTCACAAGCTAATTCACACATTAAAACCTCTTGAGTCAGGAAAGTAAAATGAAAAATTGAACCTTGATTATCTTCCTCTTCATCTATTAAAGAAATCCAATTTGGGGGGGAATTTCCTCCTATATTTCCATTGCTTTCTACCCAAATATTTCCTCCCATTAAAGTTACTAAATTTTTACAAATAGCTAACCCTAAACCTGTACCACCATATAGACGATTAATAGACGCATCGGCTTGGGAAAATGACTGAAATAATTTACCTAAATTCTCTTGATTAATACCGATACCTGTATCTTTAATAGAAATTCTAATTTGATGGTTATTATCTTGTGACATCTCCCACACTGACCTAACGGTACAGATGTTGGCTTCTTAACTTCGCAATTAAGAGTTTCTGCTTCACAGGACGGCACTAGCCTTACAGACAAGTCCACAA
>NZ_JBLZFY010000051.1:0-29889 GCF_050753365.1 Geminocystis sp. CENA526 | reverse complement strand
CTTCCCCCTCTTCCCTCCCCCTCCCCCTCTTCCTCCTCTTTCATGATTTTATGATTCACTCAGGTTTGAAAATGACTCTAAATTGTCGTATCAAAGGGCTTTTACTAGGGGTTGCAGTGGGTGATTCTGTGGGTTTACCCGCCGAAGGAATCCCTAGAAAGCGCAATCATAGAATGTTTAAGGGAAAATGGCATCAAAGATTATGCTTTGGTTACGGCATGATTAGCGATGATACAGAGCATAGCATTTTTGTCTCTCAATGTCTTCTTACCTCTGGAGATGACGAGAAAATTTTTATCCGCAGACTCGCATGGTGTCTCAAATGGTGGTTAATTTCTTTACCTGCTGGAGTAGGTTTAGCTACCTTAAAATCCATTGTGCGTCTATGGCTAGGGTTTTCTCCCCTCAAAAGTGGCGTTTATTCTGCGGGAAATGGTGTCGCTATGCGATCGAGCATCATTGGGGCTTATTTTGCTGATAATATAGATAAATTAGAGAGTTTTGTAACTTTATCCACTAGAATAACCCATAGTGATCCCCGTGCTTTAATAGGAGCAAGATCGATCGCGCTAATAACAGCATGGATAGTTAGGGAAGATTTACAACAATGCCCTGACATTGACGAATTAGAAGTAATGTTAAGATCGATCGAAAGTGAAGATATAGAATGGTTAAACTTAGTCAATCAAATCATTTATAGTTTAAAACAAGAATTGTCCGTCATCGAATTTGCGGAATTAATAGGACAAAAACAAGGTATTTCAGGATATATATATCATACAGTTCCCATAGCAATTTATGCTTGGTATCGCCATTTTGATAACTTTCAAGAGGCTTTAGAAGCAGTATTTAACTGTGGTGGAGATACCGATACAACGGGAGCAATTACAGGGGCATTATGTGGCGTAACCCTAGGCAAATCTGCAATTCCCACATCATGGATTGACAAAATTGCAGAATATCCTCGCAATATTCAACTATTAGAGAAAATAGCAGATAAACTCACAGAAAACAACCCTAATTACCTTAAAAGTTCCCCCATAAACTATAATTGGTGGTGGATTTTACCAAGAAATATATTATTTCTGATCATAGTTTTAATGCACGGTTTTCGCCGTTTATTACCTCCTTTTTAAATCTTATTGCCACAATACCTTTGTAATTTATTTTCTTATGTAATGCGTCAAAACCTTGACTTTTCATTATTTAACCTGACACCTGACACCTAAAACCTGATACCTATCCCTATCAAAAAACTTTTTCAGCAGACCTACTTATTTGAGAATTGAGACAGAATTTCAGTATAATATAGATAAAGAATCAACATATTGAAGGAGAACAAGCAATGTTAGCTTACTTTCTCGCCATTGTCATGGCTATGATTAGTCTAACGCTATATTTTAACGCTTTTATTAGTCCCAAAACTCATCGCCAAGATGATTTTCTTTGGAGTGGGCTAGGTTTATTTTATGCTTTGACTCTCTGGATATGTGCTGGAAAAATCACGGGGGCAGTATTATTAGGACAGTTAGCTATCGTTGCTATAGTAGTTGCATTTATTTGGGAAAATCGTCAAATTAGAAAACAAATCACCGCTAACACGCAATCTAGCGATGTATTGACTGGTTTTTCGCTTTTAACTTTTATCCTCGCTTCCTTTGAAAAAATCTCTCAATTAAAGAAAAAGAAAACCCCTGTTGTTACTCCACAAACTCCTCCTAAAACTGAGGAAAAATCTCCTGAGATAAAAGAAGAATCTCCTACATTGGAAAAAACTCCTACGGAAGAAGTTATCGTAGAAAAAGAAACTGAAACAGTTATTGTGGAAACCTCCTTACAGGAAGAAACTCAAACGGAAGAAAGTGTCATTGAAGAGGTGATTAACGAAGAAATTGACTTAGATATAGAGTTAAACGAGGTTGCACCTTCAGAAACTGAAACTGATATTGATGATGATTTTGATGTAGATTCTTTAGGTTTATCGCCTGAAAATAAAGAGAATAAGATTGATAAAGAGAAAAAACCGAATATTTTGGGTAAATTGCTAGGGTTTTTCCGTAAATCTCCCCCTCCAGAAGTCAAACAAAAGGAATCTGTTGAATCTGTTGTAGAGATAGAAGAAATGGAAGAGGAAGACATTGATCCTACTGTTAGTGCTACAGAAGTAGAAACCGCCATCGATAATTTAGATATTGTGGATTCTAATGGTGATAACTCAGAAAAAAATAATGAGGATGTAACTAATATTTCTTCAAAAGATGATGAATCGGTTACGGAAACTTCGATCGATACTATTGAAGTAAATGAGAATGCAGAAACCTCGATCGAAACTATTGAAACATTAGAAGAGAATCAAGAAAATACGGAAACCTCGATCGAAACCATTGAAACATCAGAGGAAGTAAATGAGAATGTAGAAAGCTCGATCAATACTATTGAAGTAGATGAGAATGCAGAAAGCTCGATCGAAATCATTGAAACATCAGAGGAAGTAAATGAGAATGTAGAAAGCTCGATCGATACCCTTGAAATAGATGAGAATGTAGATAGTTCGATCGATACCCTTGAAATAGATGAGAATGTAGATAGTTTGATCGATACTATTGAAGTAGATGAAAATACAGAAAGCTCGATCGAAAACCTTGAAACATCAGAGGAAGTAAAAGAAGATTCTCAGAAAGAAGACAAAACTATAGAATAGGTGATTTAAACAAATTTGAAATTATGTATTTATTGATTCCCGCCGCAGGAATGGGCAAAAGAATGGGCAGTACCCAAAATAAATTACTATTAGAGTTGAAGGGAAAACCCTTGTTAGCATGGACATTAATGTCTGCTGATGAATCAAAAACCATTGAATGGATTGGTATTATGGGGCAACCCTATGATTTTCCTATATTTCAAGACATAATCGATCGAGTTAAACCATCAAAACCAGTCAAATTAATTCAAGGAGGCGATACTCGACAACAATCGGTGTATAACGGTTTACAGGCACTACCCAAAGAAGCTGAAAAAGTGTTAATCCATGATGGTGCAAGGTGTTTGGCTACTCCCGAATTGTTCGATCGATGTGCGCAAACTTTGTTAGACTGTCAAGGATTAATAGCGGCTATCCCCGTTAAAGATACCATTAAAATTGTTGACTATAATCTACAAGTGACAGATACTCCCCCCAGAGAAAAATTATGGGCGGCACAAACTCCTCAAGGTTTTGACGTAAAATTATTAAAGGAATGTCACGAAAAAGGGCTTAATTTAGGTTGGGAAGTAACAGACGATGCGGCGTTATTAGAAAAATGCGGTTTCCCCGTGCAAATCGTCAACGGTGAAGAAACTAACCTTAAAGTAACTACTCCCATAGACTTAACCATCGCTGAATTTATTTTACAGCAAAAAAATCATGCCTCAGAATATAGCGGTTTTTAAAATTATGAGGTACATTTTTTTATTGCCTCTTGCCTCTTGCCTTTCAACGACAATTTTTGTACCTCACCAAAACGAGAATTGCTATCAATTAAATATCTCTGTTAAACATTTCAAACCTTATTTTTAACATCTAAATTGTGAATAATTTGGTAACTAAATTTTTAGTTTTATCTTCTAAGGCTTCCCAGTTTAATTCACCTCGATCGTCTATTAATGTATCATCTATTTTAACAGGTTGAATTTGTCCTTGTTCATAGGAAATAAAACAAATTTGAAAACACAAATCCCAAAGATTATATTGTTTATGATAATCGCCTTTTTTTAGAGATATTAAATAGCTAGGGAAAGGCTCAGAAATTTCTTGATATTCAACATTCCATTCTAATAATTCTGATTGTTTACGAAGATTATCGATTAATCTAATATAAATTGGTTGTAATAATAATTGGGCTTTTTCGTATGCAATTATATTTTCAAATTTTGGTGTCATTATTCTTTCTTAAAATTTAGCTAATTTTGGTTTTGTGATGCGATAAATCAGTCTCATAATTATAATTAACTTTTGAGTATTTTTTAGTTTAAGTTTCCAAGAAGTATAATTTTGTCTAAATTTTTTGATTTCTAAAGCAGTTAATAAAATTGTCAAAGGAATTTCTTTAAGGATTAATTCTAAATCATAATTAATATGTTGTAAAAATCGATTAACCTTCGATAAATATTTCTTAAATTGGATTAATTTCCATAGTAGGTATAAATTTAAACTGCATAAAATTAAATTAAATAAGACAATAAATTGTAAATACATTATTTTGTTTCTTAGGGATATTTTACCTTAAAAAATAATATTGTTCCTGCTAAAATTAAAGTAATAAAATTAGCGATAATAATCGGTAATTCGCCTAATAATAACCCATAAATTATCCAGAGTAAAACCCCAATACAAAAACTTAAAAACATCGATAATGATATATCTTTTGCTGATTTCGATCGCCATGTTTTAATGACTTGGGGCAAAAAAGAAATGGTAGTTAAACTACCAGCCATTAAGCCAATTATCGTTACTAATTCCATATAATTTTACCTTTTTTAAGAATATAAAGATATTGTTTTTGTTCTGTATAATAGTCTTTTCGATCCTATTTTCAATTATTTGATTAAGAATAGAGAAAAAATTATCCTATCGTCATTAAGATTTATAGATTTTTATATTATATCATTAACTCTGTTACAATAAATCTGCGATAATCTTAAGGCTTATAGCATAAATCTGGTAAAGCAATTATTATATATTTCATAACCGTTGGCTTATCAGTGAATCATTATTTTTATGGATAACTCTAAATGTATCTTGATTGGAAATCTTTAACAAAATCTCCTGAGAAATTATGGATAATTTCCGTTGCTTCTCTATGCTTAATCTGTGTTATTACCTTTTTTTGGAATCTTGGTAATATAGGTTTAATCGACAAAACTGAGGCGCTATATGTTGAAGTTGCTCGACAAATGGTGTTAACTAATAATTGGATAAGTCCTCATTGGAATGGTACTTATTTTTATTCCTATCCTGCGGGGGGTTATTGGTTTTTAGCTTTAAGTTTTAAATTATTCGGTATTTCAGAGTTTTCGGCACGATTACCAGTGGCTTTAATGGCAACGGCAGTGGTTTTGATGGTGTTTTACACTCTGCGTTATTTTGGCTATATTCATCAGAAGCCTGATAATTCCCTTTACCTCTGGTTAACGGCATGGATTGGCGCGGTGATAATGGCTTTAAATCCTGCTTGGATTGCTTGGGGTAGAATAGCTGTATCGGATATGCTTTTATCGGGTTCGATCGCACTGGCTATGTTAGTCTTTTTTGTGGGGTATGCTCAACCAGATAAGCCAAAAATTCAAGGGATTTGCTATGGTATATTTCCGATTTTATTATCGATCGCTGTGTTAGTCAAGGGACCCATCGGAGTTATTTTACCAGTATTAGGAATCGGTAGTTTTTTGCTTTATGTGGGCAAATTCTGGGAAATCTTCTGGGAAATCAAGCCTTTTCGCACCATCGCTATTTTTCTCGTCTTAACTCTCCCTTGGTATATCGCCGCCACGATTATGGATGGTGAAATATTCGTCAATGAATTTTTAGGAGTAAGTAATTTTAAACGGTTTACCACTGTAGTTTTTGATCATCCCGGTCCATGGTATTATTATATAATTTGGGGGGCGGTGTTTATGTTGCCTTGGGTGATATATTTTCCCCTTGCTTTAGTTAATTTATCCTGTTGGCGTTGGCAAAAAGTAAGACAATCTTCCCGTGATTCTCAATTAGGTTTATATTGCTTTTGTTGGTTTATCACAACTTTTGTGTTTTTCTCCGCCGCCGCTACCAAACTGCAAGGTTATATCTTACCAGTTGCGCCAGCAGTTGTCATTATTTTGGCTTTATTTTGGGGTGAAAAATTAAGAGAATCTCCCCCTAGATATGAGAAATTATTTTTAGGTACTGCTATCTTCAATCTTATTATTTTATTGGCACTTTCGATCGTATCTGCCATAAGTGTTAATCTGATAGGAGAAGACACATCTGCTCCAACTTTTGCCGAAAATTTAGGCAAATCAGGGATACCAATAATATCCTCTATATCGTGGGGAATAGGAGTAATTATTGCCCTAATTTTATTATTCAAAAAATCCTTAAGGACGTGGCTATGGAGTGCCAATTTTGTCGGCTTTTTAGCATTTGTTTCCTTTGTTTTTCCCCCTTTAATACCGCTTTTAGACACTGAAAGACAACTCTCCTTTCGAGAAATATCCTTAGAAATTCCCCAAAAAGTTGCACCGAAAGAAGAAGTTTTTTTAATTGGATTTACCCGTTATAGTATCGTTTATTATGGGGATAGAAGTGTTAATTTTGTTCATGGCATGGAAGACTTTAAAAGTCAATTACAAAGCAAAAATTTTGACACAGATACTATTTTATTAGTGGTGGAATCCACATTTTTAGAAGATAGTGAATTAAGTACAATCGACTATGATTTATTATCAGAAAAACAAGCCTTTAAATTAATAAGAATCAACCCCCAAGACATCATCAATAAGTAATGAGGAATGAGGAATTAAGAAAGGTAATGATTGCGCAAGTATTACCCCAAAACCCCATTTTCTTCACCCTCTCTCTTCTACCTTCTCCATATATTTATGACGGATGGTGCAAGAACTGAGTACAATAAAACACTGTAGCAAAATAGGTTAATCTATACTAACAGGCTTTTTTCAATAAATCATGGTACAAAAAAATAATTCCTCATCCACACATCCTATTTATTATGTCTCTCCCGTAGGCAAAATTCACGCTCACACTTGTCGCCATTGTCAACCTGATAAAGAAGGGTGGCGTAAACTAGATTCTTTTTTAACAGGCATCACAGAAGGTTATCAACCCTGTCGTCTTTGTTGCCCTTCGGAAGCAGAAATTAAGTTATTACAAGAAAAATCTACTTCTGTTGATACCGAAAATGTCGTCATAGATACCCCCCAAGAGGAAAAATCCCCTGAGAAAGTAGAGGATAAGTCTTTTACCGAAGAAACACAACCCACGGTTGTTAAAAAAGATAAGAAGAATGAGGCTACTGCCGTTAAGGGTGATAAATCTGAAAAGGTAAAAAATTCTTCTCCCACAAAAGGTAAACAAGAGAAATTTGAATCTAAAAAAGAGAAAGTAGAGAAAAAACGCTATAAGATTTTAGCCGGTAATGGTTGTCATCAGGCGATCGCAGAAATACAGGGTATATTAGTACCACCTTCGGAGGAGGATCAACCTTTCTTGATCATTTTACCTGATGGTGTGCAATTGGAAGCCACTTTTAAAAATCCTCGTTTAAAATGGATTGCCCATAATACAGATACTGTACTTGGTTCTCATTGGTTTCGAGTTTATCCTAAAATGAAGGACGATAAGTTAATTAGTGTGCAAATTATTGCTTGGGATAAGGGGATGCCCACTAATCCAATGGGAGAAGAACACTGGGAGTTTACAGGTGTATGGACTGCTCAGAAAAATCTCACGGTACAACGATCGATGATGGAAGCTGACGTTCGTGCTACTGCAAAAGAAACAGGATTTATCAAGAAGTTTAAATATACTTTTATTAACTCTTTTGAGTTTGTCAAAAAGAAAAATTTATGGATGGGATATGTCTATAAATTAATCTGTAAAAGAAAAGGAGATGTGTTAGAAATTAGAAAAGTAATTCCTTACGCTTGTCCTCGTATTAAACCTGAACCAAAAAACTTCAGAAAAGATAACGATCGAGATGGTAAGTTTAATAAAGACGGGAAAAAAGACTTTAAACCTAAAACTTTTGTCAAGAAAAAATAAATAATATTGGAGTTATTTTTAAATAATAAAAAGAATGAAAAATTTAAGAGATTTACTATTTAATCCCCTGAAAAATGCTCGATCGAATCCTCCGAAAACAAAGGGGCTTCCTCCCCTGAAAAAAAGTAAAAAGGGGATAGAATTAAAAACAGAAGCGCAAATCGAGATAATGCGCGTATCAGGGCAAATTGTGGCAACGGTATTAAAGGAAATCGAGGAAATCACTAAACCGGGTATGACAACGGCAGATTTAGACGAATATGCCGAGAAAAGAATCAGAGAAATGGGGGCAACCCCTAGTTTTAAAGGTTATCACGGCTTTCCTGCTTCTATTTGTGCCTGTATTAATGATGAAGTGGTACACGGTATCCCTAACCCGAAAAAGGTAATTAACATGGGAGATATAGTGAAAATCGACACGGGGGCATATTATAACGGTTATCATGGCGACTCCTGCATTACCTTTCCCGTCGGCAAAATTAAAAGAAATGCCGTCAAACTGTTAGAAGTAGCGGAAAAGGCTTTATATAAAGGCATTGAGCAGGTGAAAGCTGGAAATTATATCATGGATATTGCCATCGCAGTACAGGATTATGTCGAAAAACAGGGGTTTACGGTGGTAGATAATTTCGTAGGACATGGTGTAGGGAGAAACTTACACGAAGAACCTTCGGTATTTAATGTGCGCACTAATGATTTACCTAATGTACAATTAAAAAGTGGCATGACACTTGCCATTGAGCCGATTATTAACGAAGGAAAAAAACAAACTCGTATCTTAAAAGATAATTGGACTGTGGTGACAGTAGATAAGCGATTATCTGCCCAATTTGAGCATACCGTATTAGTTACCGATCGTGGTTACGAAATTTTAACCTTAAGAAATTAATTAGTGGAAGCAATAGACTTCTCCATTAATTAAGATTTTAAGGGCTGAAGCCCCTTACTACGAACCAATTAAAAATAATTTTTACCAGAAGTCTAATAGATAACAAGTAATAAGTAACAAGTAACAAGTAATAAGTAATAAGTAATAAGTAATAAGTAATAGGTAATTCTTCATTCTTCATTCTTCATTCTTCATTTCCAATGAGTCGTCAAAGTAAATTAACTTACGATCGAGGTACTTTAATCTTACATCCACCGCCGAAGGGAAAGGCTTGGATAGATTTTGCTACATGGGATGACAGAATAGAGAAATTTCGCATTCCTGCCATTCATTATCATAGTCTGACGAAGGTTTTAACGGAAAATGATATAGCCTTCATCGACAAAGCAAAGGAATTTTTTACCGTAGATGTGGAAAGTTGTGACGACAAAACCCCTTATACTCATCAAACCGAAGCCTTAGAAGCGTGGAAAAAGGCAAAACAAAGAGGAGTCGTCGTCTTGCCAACGGCGGCAGGAAAGACTTATTTAGCACAACTGGCGATCGAATATACTAAACAAACAACTTTAGTTATTGTACCCACCCTCGACTTAATGCAACAGTGGTATGCACAACTGGAGGTAACTTTTCCTAAGACAAAAATTGGCTTGTTGGGAGGAGGCTCTCATGATAATACACCTATTCTCGTTTCCACTTATCATAGTGCCGCTATTCATGCCAAAGCATTGGGAAATCTCTATGGTTTTCTCATTTTTGATGAATGTCATCATTTACCCACAGATTTTTTTCAGGCAATCGCCGAAGAATCTATTGCGCCTTATCGACTCGGTTTAACGGCTACTCCCGAAAGAGGGGATGGTAGTCATCGCAATTTAGATAAGTTAATCGGCAAGGTTGTTTATCGTAAAACCTCTAAAGAGTTGTCAGGGGATGCCTTAGCCGAATATCAGGTTATTCCTATCAAAGTACAACTCACTCCCGAAGAAAAGGAAAAGTATCAAAACGCTATCAAAATTCGTAATGATTTTTTGCGTCAAGCCAAAATTTCTCTTTCTAGTATGGATGGATGGCAAAAATTTATTCAGGCAAGCGCTCGATCGAACCAAGGCAGACGTGCTATGTTAGCTCATAGAGAGTCAAAAGATATAGCAGGGGGAACATCTGCTAAACTAAGGGTATTAGTCGAATTAATCGAGAAACACTATCCCGACAAAATCTTGGTTTTTACCAATGATAACGCCACAGTATATCGCATTTCCCAAGAATACCTGATACCTGCCATAACTCATCAAACTCCCGTTAAAGAGCGTCATCAAATCTTAACAAAATATCGTCAAGGAGACTATAAAATTTTAGTGGCTTCCCACGTCTTAAATGAAGGGGTGGACGTGCCAGATGCTAAGATAGCGATTATTTTATCAGGTACTGGCTCAACGAGGGAATATATCCAAAGACTAGGGCGCGTTTTGCGTAAGGCTAACGATAAGGAAAAATTAGCCATTCTTTATGAAGTCATTGCCGAAAATACCACCGATGAGAATACCGCCGCTAGACGTAAAGGAGAAAGCTATAAATCTGACAAGAAATCATCTCAAGGACAAGTTTTATTATATCCGAACTTCGATCGAGATAAGTCTTCTTTTAAAGCCGCCGAGTCTAAATCTTCTTGGCAGGAGGAGGATTGAGAATTAGGCTAATTATTTTTTCTGACTAAAGAGATATTTAAGTCCACCTGAGTGGTGGTATTATTGATACTAGAACTGGTAAGAGCAAAACCTTTAATAGATTCCGATAAAGCTCTCATTTCTGGTGTAAAATCATCATAAAAATCAGGCTCTAAATTAACCGCAAAACTAACGGCTTTTTGATAGTCAAAATATAAATAACCATAGTTATTTTTAGGTAAAGATTCTGTAGTTATTTTAAAGGTTTCATTATTAAGAATGGAATTAGTTTTATCTAAGTTTTCACTAGGCTCAAAAGTCTTACCAAAAGTAAATAACAAATTATTATTATTTAACCAACCATAGGAGGCAACTGTATTTTGATAATTGCTCCATTCGGTGATATTTATTCCTTGTTTTTCTGTGCGATTAATAGCAATAAAAGGCAAAAATTGAGCTACATTTTCTAGTTTACTTAAAGTCTTTTCTCCTTGATTTTTATTAGTACTTTCTAATAGTAATAATCCGTGTACATTATTCTCTAATAAAGGTTGTTCAGGATTTCCCACAATGGCAACAGCAAATTCACCGTCTAACCAACTAAAAATATCATTTCCTAAGTCTAAATTAAGCCATTGATTTACCATTATTTCTGTCTCATTAATTGCTTTATCTAATTCACTGATATTTTTTCTTTCTGTTTCTACTTGTTGCCACAGTTGATTTATACCATTACCACTCATCATCAAAATTGTATCTTGGGGTATTTTATTTAATAAGTTTTGCGATACTGATTTAAAGTTAATTGTCTCTTCTAAAGGCTCTGATAATTTGACTAAAGTTGTTAATTTTAATCCGTGATTTTCGATACTCATATTCATAAATAGAGTATTAATTTTTTTTAGCTGTTTTTCTACCTGTTTATCTAATTCATTTTCTGGTAAACTATTTTCTAAGGCTTTTAAGAGAATTCGATCGTACTCTGGAAAATAAACGGAAATTACGGCATTATCCCTAACTAAATTTTGAGGATAATTAGTGGCTAAAGATGTTTTTCCTTTATGGGTATCAATAATTTTTTCGATAACATACTCTCGATCGCTTACCACTAAATAATTATTAAAAAAAGTTGTCCAAATTGTTTGATTATTCTCTAAATTAACTTGATAAATAGTGATGCCATTATATTTATTTTCAATGGGTTTTTCTTGCAAATCATTCTTATATTTTTCTAAAAAGTCATTGGCTTTAAATTTATTTTTGACTCCCATAATCACGGCAATATTAGACTCAAATTCTCCAGAAGAAGCGGGTAATAATGCCATACTGATTCCCCCTAACCAAGGTAAAATATCTTTTTCTAAATCAATTTTTTGAGTTGCTTGGGTTAAATTTTCATTCACAAATTCTTGGAAATTTTGAGAGATAATTTCTTGAGCGGAATTAGTGCCGAATTGTCCTAATTTTTCCCATTGCTGAGGATTAGTGGAAATAAAACTGGTAGCATAAGCAGAAGCTGGAATTATTTTAGCACTACGACTAGGTGTTAATTCTTGCCCGATAAAATTACGCCCATAGTAATAACTCGCACCAATACCGATAACTCCTAAAACTAGCATCGTTAAACATCCACAGCCACCCTTCTTGGAATTTGATTGAGTCATGATTTTTACCTCAATAATATTAAGTCCACTTAATTAGTTATAAATAAATTTTATGGTAATTTTATTAAATTATGCTTCTTACAATATAACCTACAAATTATTAGGTTCGGCTGAATAAATCAGAAGACTATTAAAATCAAGGGTTTAGATAGACTACATTTACAATATGAGTGGTTGTGTCATGGATGTTTTTTTGGGTTACGTTATCACTAACCCAACCTACAAATTAAAGGAGGAAGTCGGCTAGAGATTTAGCCATTGCGCAACGGTGGAAGGAAGGGGTAATAAAATGACAATGAGTAAAATTAGGGCGAATAAGCCTAATAAGTCTCTACCGTTGTCTAACTCGGTGACATCATTTAAGGCAGGTTGATCTACGGTGGGCATAAATAGTAAGATAATTGCCCATAATAGAAATTCACTGCGCACAAAGGCTAACATAATCATTAATACACGAGTAATTTGACCAATTATAACGGCTTTACCTTGTCCAAACATAGCATGAACTATGTGTCCTCCGTCTAATTGCCCCACCGGCATCAAGTTTAAGGCGGTGACGATTAAGCCAATATACCCTGCTACGGCGGCAGGATGTAATGAAATTGCCTTGTCGGCTATTAATTCACTCCCCATGACTAATTTACTCAATACTGCCATGAGAAATGAAAAACGGGGATCTAATGCTTCAAATTGCAACATATTCATTCGATCGGGCATATCCACCACGGTAGAATAGGCTAAACCCCATACTAATACTGGTATAGTAACTAAAAATCCGCCTAAAGGTCCAGCGATTGCTACATCAAACACGGCTTTACGGTTAGGCATGGGAGATTTAATGGAAATAAACGCCCCAAAAGTGCCTAAAAAGAAGGGTATGGGAATAAAATAGGGTAAGGTGGTGCGGATACGGTAGTAAACGGCGAAGAGATAATGACTTAATTCATGAATCCCTAAAATTGCAATGAGACATAAACTATAGGGTAATCCCTGTAAAATCAATTCGGGATTTGTCTCTAATTCAGCTACTTCTACTCCACTAATTTCTGCACCGATAATGGTGGTAGTTAGTAAGGTTAACAGTAAGAGAATTATGGCGGTGACGGGTTTAGTTAACTTTTCTTCGGGTAATTTGGTTTTTGCCGTCACTGAATGGGGATTCGGCACTAAGGCGAAAAATGGTTGCCCTTGCAGGGTTTCTTGAAAGATAATTAAAAATCGATCGTCAAAAACCTTTTCTAAATTATTCTTGATGGTAGGATAGGCTTTTTCGGGTGCTGTCATTAATTTACCTAAACAAAGAATGGCTTGGGGTAAATAGTCAACTTTTTGAAGATAATAGACACCCCAAGGGAAACAATCTCTTAAGGCTTTTTCTTCTTGAGGATTAATGGGAGGAGTATGGTTATTTTTCTCTTTTTGCGCCGAAGACAATTCTTCAAAAAGGGTTTTCTCTGGTTTTTGTATATCAATAGATTCTGAGGTTTTCTCTTTCTCTTGGGGGGAAATTTTGCCCATTTCAATCAACCAGACGTAAACTATGGGAGAAAGAATCAAGGGAAGGAATACTAATAAAGGAGGCATGGAATCTTTGGGATTCGTCAAATACCATCCCACCCAAATTAAAGGGGGTATCATTAATGCTAACCATAATAACCAAGTGGGGGTTGTTGTTATCTTGGCAATATTACGTTTAATTATGATATAGCTGAGGGTACTGAGTACGAAGAAAAGAATAATTAATTCCATGTTTAATTTATAATAGTATGGCTGTCTGTTATCTAATGTCGATCGAACTTAGAGGATAGGCAAGAGGCAAAAGGCAAAAGGCAAAAGTTATTAATTAATTCTGCATTCTACATTCTAAATTCTTGATGATGAACTCTAATAATAATTTTACAGAAAAAAATAGTCAAACAACGATTAAAAGCAATAATTATAAATCCCCTAAACTCATTTTAGACAATATTTTTGCGTTTCCACCAAATAGGGAAACTTTGGGCGGTACTTCTTATCTTATTATTCACCCTCAAGGTAATATTTTAATTGATTGTCCTTTATGGCATGAATTTAATCGAGATTTTTGTCTTGATAATGGGGGTGTCAAATATTTATTTTTGACTCAAAGAGACGGTATTAGTAAATCTGTTCGATCGATCAAGGATGATCTCAATTGTGATTTAATTATTCAAGAACAAGAGGGTTATTTGTTACCTAATTTAAACCCTATTACTTTTAGCGATTCTTATACTATTTATGATGATTGTGAGTTAATTTGGACTTGCGGATATTCTCCTGCTTCTTCTTGTTTATATTATGGCAATCATGGGGGAGTTTTGTTTAGTGGAAGGCATTTATTACCCATAAAAGAGGGTATTACTGCTTTAAAGTTGAAAAAGACTTTTCATCATCGCCGACAGTTGCGCAGTGTGGATTTATTGCTCGATCGATTTTCGGAGGATACTCTCAATTATATCTGTCCGGGGGCTAATACGGGTTATTTAAGGGGTAAAGGTTATCTCGATCGAGGTTATCATTATTTAAAGGATTCGATCGAGTTAAAAAAAATAACAAAATGAGATTGATTTATAAAGTTTAGAGTCTTTTTAATAAACTATCATATTCATCATGACTACCAATCCAATACCAATAAATGTGATTAGATTCTAATAAACCTAAACAGCGATAATTTATCGTGACACGAACAGAATAAATTGGGGGTTGTAAATTAACTCTTTTGAACTGTAAACTACTATGATAAGGATATTGTTTCCATAATTTATATGCTTTAATAGCCTGTTTTTGAATAGATACAGGTAATTGTTGCAATTTTGTTCTAAAAGACTTGGTTACACTTGATTTCATGATTCAACTTCCAAAATATCATCAAGGGGAGTTATATCACCATTAAGAATTTCCTGTTTTACCATATCTGCCATTTTTTGCCATTGTTCATCTGTGGTATTAACGAAGGAAGAATCCCATTTTTTTTCGTCTTCTAATTCTGTTAATAAACGAGATGCGATCGCATCTTGGATTTCTGGATTTAACTGTTCAATTTTGTTAAATACTTCTTGCAAAAGTTTAGTCATATTTTTGTCTAAAATTATTAGCTTAGTAATTCTATCTTAATGATAAACCTGAGTTCGATCGAGGTTAGAGAAAGATTATCTTATAAATAATTAATAAAGTCATTAGATGATACTTGAGCTTGTTTTAATACACCACTTAAAGTACCAACTTTTAATTCTTTATGTATAGCTTCAATATCTGGACATTCTTCTAAATATAATTGTGTCGCTTCTCGTAAATTGTTAATAGCTTCCTCGATCGTACTACCTTGATCTACAGTACCAACATCTAAGCATTCAGCGATATACATATCTTCTTCTTTGTAGATAGTAACCGTAAAAGTTTGAGTTTTCATGGGGATATTCGACAAAATTTGTAATTATTTTATTTTATCTTAGCTCGATCGAGGTTATCATTATTTACAGTCTGCTAACATAATATAACAAAATTAGTACATAGATTATGAACAATAATAGAGTTATAAATTTTATCTTAATTTCGATCGTTATTATTAACGTGTTTTTGGGATTTGTAAACCCTGCTTATGCCTTTGATAATGAGCAAATTAATGAATTATTTACCCAAAATAAGTGTGTAAATTGTGACTTTTCACAACATAATTTCAGTGCAAAACCATTAAATTTTAATAATGTACAATCCTTAAATTTGAATAATGCTAATATTCAAAAATGTGAATGTTATCAAAGTAACTTTAGTAATTTGTCTTTAAATAACGCTAATTTAAGCAACTCTAATTTAATTCAAGCTAATTTGAGTAATACTGATGCAACTAAAATTAATTTGAGTAATTGCAAATTAAATAAAGCTAACTTAAATCATGCAGAAATGAGTCAAGGAAATTTTAGTAATTCTGATTTATCTTCTGCTAATCTTAGTGGCGTTCAGTTTTATCATGCTAATATGAAAAAGGCTAATTTAAGTAAAGCTAATTTAACTCAATCCTACTTAAAAGAGGTTAATCTTTATGGTGCTAATCTTGCGTATGCTGACTTAAGTAAATCTATTTTATATAGTGGAAAAAAAACAACTAATTTAAGAAGTGTTAATCTTAAAAATGCTAATTTAAGCGATGCGGATTTAACGGGAGTTGACTTAAGTAAATCGATTTTAGTTCAAGCAAATTTAACGAATACAAACTTAAATAAAGCAAGTTTAACAAAAGCTGATTTAGATAAAGCAAACTTAACTAATGCCAATTTAACTAATAGTAATTTAAAAAATTCTACCTTTAGTAATGCTTTATTAGTTAATGCTAATTTAAGTAATGCTAACTTAAAAAAAGCTAATTTAAGAGGAGCAAATATCACTGGTGCTATCTTCGATAATGCTAATCTTAAAGGTGCTATTATGCCTGATGGCTCGATTCATGAATAAATACTAAACAAAATTACGGTAAATGTGGGTAGTTCACTATATGATTTTATCTTGAAATGTGAGAGATTGACGAATATTCATTGTTGCCTTTTAGCTGTCTCGACAATAGTTGATGGTTATATGTTACCGTAGGTCTAAATTAAAGCATAGAGATTAAGTTATAAAAATCATAATGAAATCTTCATTTTCTTCATCAAATCAAAAATTTAGTATCACGGGTTTATCTATTCGCCGTCACATTGCAACGATTATGTTAACCCTTGCGGTGATGGTAGTGGGTATCTTTTTCATTTCCACTATTCAAGTTGACTTGTTACCTTCAATCACTTATCCTCGTATTGGATTAAGGGTAAGCACAGGTGGTATTGCCCCAGAAATTGCGGTGGAAGAAATTACTCGCCCTTTAGAGGAGGCTTTTTCAGCTACGGAAGGGGTAGAATTAGTCTATTCTCAAACATCGGAAAATCAAATTAGTTTAGATTTATTCTTTCGAGTAGGTGGTAATATTGATCAAGCCTTAAATGACGCTACGGCTTCTTTTAACCGCGCAAGGGGAAGACTACCTGATGATTTGGAAAATCCTCGTATTTTTAAATTTGAGCCTTCTCAACTTCCTGTTTATGAATTTGCCGTCACCTCTGATATGAGGGATGTTTTAGATTTAAGGGTGTTTAGCGATGACGAATTGGCAAGAGAATTAACGGTTATCCCCGGTGTCGCTTCGGTTAATGTCACTGGGGGGGTAGAAGAAGAAGTTAGAGTACAATTAGACTTACAAAGATTACAGGCTCTAGGATTGAGTTTAAATGATGTCTTAAATGATGTGAGAGACAGCAATCAAGATATAACAGGAGGGCGCTTAAGGGGGGAAAATAATGAGCCTTTAACACGGGTTGTGGGTAGGTTTAGAAGAGCGCAGGATTTGAATAATTTATCTTTTGAGACTCCTTCGGGGAGGGTTTATTTAACGGATTTTGCTGATATTATTGATGGTGCGCAAGAGCAACGTATTTTTGTTTATCTCAATGGCACTCCTGCGGTCAAAGTCAGTGTACAAAAGCAACCTGAAGCAAATACGATCGAAGTGGTGGACTTAGTTAAGGCAAAAATTGAGGAGTTAAAAAAGGCAAATACTATCCCTGATGATATAACTATTTTGCCAACTCTTGATGAGTCGATTTTTATTAACAATGCCATCAATAATGTAATTACTTCGGGGTTAATCGGTACGGGATTGGCTGGGATTGCAGTATTATTCTTTTTAGGTTCGATTCGTCAAACTATCATCATCGTTATCTCTATCCCTATGGCTACTTTAGCGGCGGTAATTATGATGAAAATGTTTGGCTTAACTCTCAATGTTTTCAGTTTGGGAGGTTTGGCTTTAGGGGTTGGCATTGTGGTTGACAACTCGATCGTGATGTTAGAAACTATAGTAGAAGGTACAGAAAAATTCATTCATGATCCTCATCCTGATAAGGGTATTTATCGCCGTCAAATTATTTCTCAATCGATCGAAAGTTCATCGGAAGTAGAATCGGCGTTGATTGCTTCCACCAGTACTAACTTAGTGGCAGTGTTACCCTTTTTGATGATAGGGGGTTTTATCTCTCTTTTATTCAATGAGTTAGTATTAACCATTAGCTTTGCCGTAGGGGCTTCGATCGTGGTAGCATTGACGATCGTACCGATGTTAACCTCAAGGCTATTAGCCATCAAATTCTCTAGTCGTATTCGACACTTTTTTATTATTTCATGGTTTAACAAGGCTTTTAATGCGGCTAATAATTTTTATAGCGTAATTTTAGGCTTTTTGATCAAAATTCGTTGGGTAGTCATCATTGCCTTATTTTTCTTCTTAGGAAGTACTAGCTTAAGCCTTGCCCAACAACTTCCCCAAGAGATTTTACCGACTATCAACACGGGATTAGTGAACTTAAACGTTCAGTTTCCCCCCAGTACCACCTTGGCAACTAACCGCCAAGTCATGGAATTAATCGATAACGTGATATTAGAGCATCCTCAAACCCAATATTCTTTTACAACTTCAGGGGGAGGATTATTTGGTGCTAACACTTCCGAAAACGTGGTAAGAGGCTCAAGCAGTATCACTCTGAAGCGAGATACAAACATTGATGAATATATCAGTAGCCTGAATCAAGAGTTAAATAAGCTCAATTTGGTTAATATTCGATTACGATTAAGTGCAGGTACTGTTAGAGGCTTATTTTTGACTAATTCTCCCATTCGTGCAGATGTGGACGTTATTTTACAGGGCAATAATCAACAACTGCTAGAGGAAACAGGCAGACAAGTATTAAGGGTATTAGATGATAAAGCCCAATTAGTCAGATTTCGCCCTGATGCCGATGCTTCTCAACCAGAAGTAACTATTATTCCCAACCCACAAAGATTAGCGGATTTAAACCTCAATATCAGAGACATTCAAGACTCTTTACAAACGACTATTAACGGTATCGTTGTTTCTCAATTGCAAAGGGGCGATCGATTAGTCGATATTAGAGTACAATTAGACCCTAATTTGGTAAGAAATATCGATGCTTTGTTAGATGTACCCTTATTTACTAGCGATAATCGTCTCATTCGTTTAGGAGATGTGGCTTCTATTGGTAGTGGTGTTGCACCATCACAAATTCAAAGAATCAACCAAAGACAAGTGTTTCTCATTGCAGGAAGTTTAGCAGAAGGAGCATCTTTAGGCAATGGTTTAGCAGAAGTGCAAGGCATTTTAGATGACATTGATTTACCCGAAGGAGTGCGTATTCTACCTAGTAGTGCCGCCGAGAGTAACGCTAATTTACAAGGAAGTTTACCGATTTTAGGGGCTTTAGCAGGTTTTCTGGTTTTTGTGGTTATGGCTGTTCAGTATAACTCTTTAATTGATCCTTTAGTGATCATGTTTACCTTACCCCTTGCTTTATCAGGAGGGATTATTGGTTTATACGTTACCGAAACTCCCATCGGTGCAACGGTAATTGTGGGTGCGGTGTTACTTATCGGGATTGTGGTAAATAATGCCATTGTCATGGTGGAGTTAGCTAACCAAATCTATGAAAAACAACAACAAAATCCAGACATTAAAACCCCCAGTCGTTATATTTCGATCGTACAAGCATCATCGCAAAGGTTACGCCCTATCTTTATGACGACTATTACCACTGTCTTAGGGATGTTTCCTTTAGCTTTAGGCGCAGGAGAAGGGGGAGAGTTTTTACAACCTTTAGGAATTGTGGTTTTTTCGGGCTTGTCTTTAGCTACTCTCTTGACTTTATTCTTGATTCCTTGTCTATATGTTTTACTCCATGAGCCTTTCACCTTGAGAACTCGATCGATCATATTTCATGAAAATACAGTTAAGAGTTCGATCGAACCCGAAGCGAAAGAAATGGTAAAGAATTAGAAATGAGGAATGAAGAATTAAAAATGAAGAATTAAGAATTGAAAATTACCCATTCACTGCCTGATGTCTGATACCTATTCTCATCAAAATACTATGAGGCAGACTCTAATTCGCAATGAGTCTAATAGACATCTTCAAAAATACAGGCAAGATGCCTGTTCTACGGTGATAAAATTATAATTTCTGGAGAAGTCTAATGAATTTTTCAGCTATAATAAAAAAACTAAAGATGATCAAATCACTATGAGTTACCAAAATATTATTACCATAGAATCTGGAAAGCGAAGTGGAAAACCCTGTATTCGAGGAATGCGTATAACTGTTTACGATATTTTGGAATATTTAGCTGGTGGAATGACAGAAGCAGAAATTCTCGAAGATTTTTCCGAATTAACCTCCGAAGATATTAAGGCTTGTTTGGCTTTTGCTGCAGATAGAGAGAAAAAATTATTTATGACATCTGTATGAAATTGTTATTAGATGAAAATTTGTCAGATAGAATTATTCATAAAATCATTGATTTGTATCCCAATTCTCACCACGTCAAGACTTTATCCCTCATCAATACTGATGATTCTCTTATCTGGGAATTTGCCAAATTTAATGATTTTGTGATTGTTTCTAAAGACTCTGATTTTCACCAACGTAGTTTATTATATGGTCATCCACCAAAGTTTATCTATCTTCGTATTGGCAATAGCTCCACTTCAAAGATTGTAGAAATTCTCAGGTATAATTTTCCCATTATCAGAGAATTTTATCATAGTGAAACAGAAAGTATTTTGATATTAAGTTAAATCATAATCAGATACATTTTGAAGTCTATTTTGTATTTATATGCTTATATAAAGCCTCAAAACGTTAATTTTTATAACTAATTCCCTCTTCCCTCTCTTCATCAAAATACTTTTTCAGCATCCCCTATTTAACCACTCCAACAAGGGGAGAACTAGCAGAAGCATATTCTTTTACAGGAATACGACCTGCTTGATAAGCTAATCTTCCTGCTTGAGTTGCTAATCCCATAGCTTGTGCCATTTTAACGGGATTTTGGGCAAGGGCGATGGCACTATTAATTAATAAAGCATCTGCGCCTAACTCCATACCCAAAGCCGCCTCGCTAGGTGTGCCAATTCCTGCATCGATAACCACTGGTATTTTTGCCTGTTCAATGATAATCTTAATATTAGCCAGATTCTGAATGCCTTGCCCTGAGCCGATGGGAGAGCCTAAAGGCATAACAGTTGCACATCCTACCTCCTCCAAACGTTTACAAAGGAGAGGATCAGCATTAACATAGGGTAACACCGCAAAACCTTCCTTGACTAATTGTTCGGCGGCTTGTAATGTGCCGATAGGATCGGGTAATAAATACTTAGAGTCGGGGATAACCTCTAGTTTAATGAAGTTATTGTCTTCCTGTCCTAGTAATTTCGCCATTTCCCTACCTAAACGGGCAACCCTCACGGCTTCTTCCGCATTGGTACATCCCGCAGTATTAGGCAACATCCATATTTTACCCCAATCGAGGGCTTCGGCTAATCCTTCATGCCCCGGTGCGTTAGTTTGTACTCTACGCACTGCCACAGTCACAATTTCGCAACCACTGGCAATAACGCTTTTTTGCATAGACTCCATACTAGGGTATTTTCCTGTACCTGTCATCAATCGAGAGGAAAATTTGCGCCCTGCAATGATTAAACTATCTTCATCATTATTAAAAAGTTCACTCGCCGTAGAAGGGTTTAAATATCCTGCTTGGTTGCTTTTAGGTGAAAAATGACCTGAATCACCGTTGATTGAGCTTAAATTGCTTTCTATGCTGTTTATATTACCATTTTGGGAAGGGGTGGGATATGTCATAATTTGTGCTTTATTTTGCGAAAATCTTTGATAGGAAAAATGTTTTAAGAGGGGATCGGGGTGTTTGTCTATGATAAGATTACTTATTAATTTAGCGGTAATGGGTGCTAAAAGGATACCGTTGCGATGATGCCCTGTAGCAAAAATCAAATTATCCGCATCACTATAACCTAATATGGGCAACTCATCAGCCGTGGCAGGGCGAAAACCGTACCAAATTTCGTTTAATTGCCAATTTGCGAGGGGCGGATATAAATTAATAGCTCGATTTAAAAGTGTATTAACCCCTTCGGCGGTGTTGCCTTCTTGCCATCCTATATCTTCGGAGGTAGCACCAATAATTAAACGTCCGTCTTTTTTCGGCACTAAATAGGTGTTTTCCCCAAAAATGACTCTTTCTAAGGGATTTTCTTGGGGTATCCTTAAACTTAACATTTGCCCTTTCAAGGGACGCACGGGGAGAGGAAATAGTTTACTTGACCACGCACCACTAGCTAAAATATAAGTATCCCCTGAAAATATACCCGATTTGGTGAGGATATTTTTAATTCTACCTTGATGACGAGTCAGGGCGATGGCTTCGACTCCTTCTCTAATATCAATACCTAATAATTGGGCTATCTTCAATAATACCTTACCCACTTTACGGGGATCAACTTGCCCTTCTTCGGGATACCAGTAACCCCCCATGACATCTTGACTTAAGTGAGGTTGATAAAATGAAAGGGTGTCTTTATCTAACCAATTTTCGTTGATATGGGAAGGAGTTTGAAAAACAGGGGCAATGATACCACAAGGATTATAGTCTATATCGCCCTGGCTCAACTGTTCTAGTTTTTGAGCCCATTCAGGATACAAAGCAAGGGATTCTAAGGCTAAGTCTAATATCGCACCTTCTAACCCCTCCGCTTGGGGCGCTAACATTCCTGCGGCGGCATTGGTGGCGGCTTGGGAATAATTTTTGCTTAATACGGTTACTCCTAACCCTTTTAATTTTAACTCTAGTGCGATCGAGAGTCCAATTATTCCACCGCCTATAATAATAATTTCGTTGCTAGTTTTCATAATCGATCGTTAACATATATCGTTATTTTATCATTGTCTGGACTGAGAGAGATTAATTAGGGTTTGCTGAAAAAATCTTTTGATGAGGGGAAGTAATGGGTAATGGGTAATGGGTAATGGGTAAAGTAATTAAAAATCAAGGTTTTAAGACTTTGTATAGATAAAGTTATACAAAAGTTTTAAATAAAATAAGATCAAAAATGCTCATTTTTTGAGTAAAAATTGCTAAAGTAGAAAAACCCTAATTATTTTTGAAAAACATAACTTAGATAAACCATTTCTCCCGTTTCAAAAGCGTTGTATATTTGACTATTTTTAACCCCCGCAAATTCTTGAAAAACGCCTTGAAAAAAAGTAGGGACATAATTTTTAATGACATTTTTTTTTGATTTATCTACTAATTCTAAAGATTTTAAAACATTAGGGGTAATAATTGCTGTTTTAATTTGTTTAAGTCCAGATTGTGCAAAATTTTCTTTGAGATTTTCTACCTCATTAATAGGGCGTAAATCCGCCCAAGAAAATATACCACTAGGTTTTAAAACTCGATAAACTTCAGCCAGAAATTTACTCATTGAGCCATAACAATGGGATGATTCTACATTAAGAATGACATCAAATGTATCGTTTTCAAAAGGTAAGTTTTCTGCATCACCTTGAACAAAGGAAAGGTTAGAAAGATGATAAAATTTTTGAGCTAGTTTAATATTTTGTTCGGAAAAATCTATTCCGATTATTTTTTGAGGTTGTAAATATTTTGCCACATAAGCACTGCCTCCTCCTCTACCACAACCTACTTCTAAAACTTGTTTATTTTTTATCTGGGTTACACTAGCTACATAATGATAAAGATTAATAGAATAGTAGTTATTTTCATCTTCGGGTGCTAAGTTTAAAGAACTTAATTCTGAGTTTAAATCATAAAAGCCATAATTCATAAATTGCCAATCAGTTTTCTGATAGGAATTAGCTAAAAATTGATACCAAAAACGCCATAAAGTTTTCTTGATATTCGGGGATATTCCTATTAACAAAATAAATATTTTTTCTATCATTAATGTCTTTGTCTTTAAGTTATTTTGGTTATTCTACTTCTCGTCATGATAAATTAATCGAAAAGGGTATTAGGTATCAGGTTGCAGGTATTAGGTTAAATTCAAACTGTTAATTTATAACAATTGCATTTTTAAAATAATCAAAGCTATAGATGATAAGGTTTATATTAATTATATTCTATTAATTTTACATAACTACTGTAGAAGAACCCAAAATTTTAAGCTAAGTAGATGGGCAAATTAATTGTATGTTTACTTTGTGAAAGGCAAAAGGCAAGAGGCAACAAAGATTATGGGTTATTTCCATTAATTTTAAAATAGACAATCTATTTTGCTTTAGTACTTATAACGCATCTCAGTTTACTGATAAAGACAGGCAAAAGTTAATATCAGTCAATAGTTATCAGTATTTTTAATTATTAGAAAAAATGTCAGTTAAATGCGCCTTAGCTTAAATATTATTAATTCTTCATGTCTTAATTCTTCATTCTTCATTCTTAATTCTTCATTCTTAATTCTTCATTCTTCATTCTTCATTCTTAATTCTTAATTCTTAATTCTTCATTCTTCTATGGGTATTGTTTTTAACTTTCTCAACGATATTCCGAATATCGAGTATCAAGGGGAATATCAAATCGGTTTAGTAATTTTATCAGTAGCGATCGCAGTTTTTTCGGCATATACTGCCTTTTTAATGGGCGAATTTGCAGAATCCTTAACCAATCAAAAGGTGAGCAATATCCTTCTTTCTCTCAGTGGCACTTCCATGGGGGTAGGTATTTGGGCAATGCACTTTATCGGGATGTTAGGGTTTAATTTACCCTGTGTCGTCAATTATGATCCTTTAACAACTTTTCTCTCTATTTTACCCGCCATTGGTGCTAGTATCTACGCTATGCACTTGGTTTCTCGCCCTCAACCCTCTTTTCAGGTACTTTTAATTGGTGGGGCGTTATTCGGGATTGGCATTGGCACGATGCACTATTGGGGAATGAGTGCCTTACACATCGAGGGAGAGATTTTCTACAATCCCCTTATCTTTACTATTTCGATCGTTGTTGCTATTGTTTTAGCTACCCTTGCCCTTTGGTTTCGTTTCTATATAGATAAAATATTCTCTTTTGCTACCCGTTACCGTCTCATAATTTCAGCTATTGTGATGGGTTTTGCCGTGTCAGCAATGCACTATCTAGGCATGACTTCCGCTTATTTTATCCCTTCTAAGTCTCATGCAAAGATGATTGAAGGAGTTGATACCGTTAATATCGCCATTTATGTCACCATTGCCACGATTTTGATAACAGCGATCACACTTTTGGTAGTTTATCGAGAGTCTTATGTGCAACGAGATCAAAGTCGAATAGTTGCAGAAATGGAGGCTTGGTATCGCAGTATTATTGAATATGCCCCCGAAGGGATGTTAGTCATTAATGAAAAAGGGTTGATTATTTTAAACAATCCATCCTTAGCAACTATGTTCGGTTATGATCAGGATGAGTTATTGGGTAAATCCATTGACATATTGGGCTTAAATGCCTTAATCGACACTAAAATAAACGAAGATAGCACCACTGCCCAAGCCTGTCTCATTGGGGATAATAGCAAAGAATTACACGGCAATCATAAAAACGGTTCACAGTTTCCCGTAGAAGTTAGTTTAGCCCGTTTATCTGCCATTGGCAAACAAGGAATTAATATTTTTGCTTCCGTGAGAGAC
Organism: Geminocystis sp. CENA526; assembly: GCF_050753365.1. NCBI lineage: Bacteria > Bacillati > Cyanobacteriota > Cyanophyceae > Chroococcales > Geminocystaceae > Geminocystis > Geminocystis sp. CENA526. Next base: position 4,286 of record NZ_JBLZFY010000051.1, on the reverse strand, counting down.
ATTTCCGCGCGTAAAGAGTTTGAAAAACAGATTAATCATCAAAGAAAGTTATTACAATCAATCCTCGATAAAGCACCTGTGGGAGTAGGGATTACCGTTGGTGGCATAGTGCGTTTTGCTAATCCTCGTATTGCAGAGTTAGTGGATTTAAACATTGGTGATTCTCCTTTGAAAATATATGTCAATGATTACGATCGAATCTCCATGTTAGAGGATTTAGAGCAATTTGGTATCAGTGAGCATAGCACTTACAAAATGTATGCCCCCAATGGAGAGATAAAAGACATCATGGCAACTTTCATGGTGACGGAATACGAAGGAAAAAAAGGGGTTTTAGGATGGTTAACGGATATTACCAAAATGAAAACCGCCGAGGAAGAAATGCGCAAAGCGAAGGAGTTAGCAGAAGAAAGTATGCGAGTGAAATCCGATTTTTTAGCAAATATGAGTCACGAAATTCGCACTCCCATGAATGCCGTAATAGGTATGACGCACTTGGCTTTGAAAACCGAGATGACTCCCCGTCAGCAAGATTACTTACAAAAAATTCAAAACTCTAGTCAACATTTACTAGGGGTGATTAATGATATTCTTGATTTCTCGAAAATTGAAGCAGGAAAACTCGTCATCGAATCCATCGATTTTGAACTGGAAAAAGTCCTTAATAACGTGGCAAATTTAATCACAGAAAAGGCTACCGCAAAGGGTTTAGAAGTGATTTTCGATGTCGATCGAAACTTACCCAAAAACTTCATAGGTGATCCTCTCAGGGTAGGGCAAATATTGATTAACTATGCCAATAATGCCGTAAAATTCACCGAAAAAGGAGAAATTACCATCATCGTTAAACTGCAAGAATATCGAGAAGATGATGTGGTTTTATATTTTGCCGTCAAAGATACAGGTATTGGCTTAAAACCCGAACAATTAAAAGTATTATTTAAGAGTTTTCAACAAGCTGACACTTCCACAACTCGCAAATTCGGAGGCACAGGTTTAGGATTAGCTATCTGTAAGCGTATCGCAGAATTAATGGGAGGCGATGTTGGAGTTGAGAGCGAATACGAAAAAGGTAGTACATTTTGGGCAACCATCACCCTAAAAAAAAGTACCATAGCTCCCCGCAAATTGCTCTTAAGCCATGACTTAGAAGGAAAAAGGGTTTTAGTGGTGGACGACAACGAAAGTGCTTGTATTGTCCTTCAAGACCTCTTAGAACAAATGAAATTTATTGTTGACGTAGCAAATTCTGGAAAAGAAGCAATTAAAGCAGTTACAAAAGCTGATCAAGACAAACAACCTTATGAAATAGTCTTTCTTGACTGGCAAATGCCCGAAATGGACGGCATGGAGGTAGCTAGACGTATTCGGGAATTGGACTTAACCCATAAACCTTATCATCTCATGGTGACGGCTTACGGGCGAGAAGAAATCTTTAAAAATGCAGAATCGGCGGGGATTTCTGGGGTATTATTAAAACCTGTCAACGCATCTTTACTATTTGATAGCTTAGTGGAACTGTTTGGGGTTAATGTTCCCGATGCTCCCGTTACCCAGTATGACACAGAATTGGCTTTACAGTCTGCGTTAAAAGACATTCGAGGGGCGAAAATTCTCTTGGTGGAAGATAATGAAATCAATCAGGAAGTAGCGGTGGAGTTATTAGAAGATGTTGGTTTTGTGGTGGATGTGGCAGAAAATGGCTTAATTGCCGTGAAAAAAGTCCAAGCTAAATCCTATGATATTGTGTTAATGGATATGCAAATGCCCGAAATGGATGGAGTTGAGGCGACTATTGCTATTCGCCAAGATAGTCAATTTGATGATTTACCCATTGTAGCAATGACTGCTAATGTGATGCAGGGCGATCGAGATCGTTGTTTTGAAGCAGGAATGAATGATCATTTAGGGAAACCCATTGAACCCGATGAGTTGTGGAAAACTCTGTTAAAATGGATTAAGCCTTTTGACAGGCAAGATGCTTGTGCTACGGAATCTCCAATTAATAATATCGATAATAAATCTGGTAAGGCAAATCAAGGAAAGACTGAGGATGAAGTTATCTTACCGGAAAATATTAGCGGTTTAAATATACAAGAGGGATTAAGACGAGTTTTAGGGAAAAAACCTTTTTATCTGTCTATGTTGCGCAAATTTGCCGTCAGTCAGAAAAACTTTCAACAGGATATATCAATAGCCTTAGCTAATCAAGATTACTCCTTAGCAGAACGTTTAGCCCATACTTTGAAGGGGGTTTCTGGTAATATTGGGGCATCGGAAATTCAAGAAAATGCTAAAAATCTGGAGTCTGCTATTAAAAATTATAGCGATAACCTCGATTCCCTCTTAATGAGGGTGATTTTACCTTTAAATAACCTAATCGAACAATTAGAAAATCAATTACCCCAAGAGCAAGTCAGTGTTAAGGTAGAGATAGATTTAGAAAAATTAGACCAATTATGTAATCAACTATTAGCATTGCTTCGAGAAGATGATGCAGAGGCGGTGGATTTATTCCAAGATAATGCTGATTTGTTCAGAAGTGCCTTTCCTGATGACTTTGGTTCGATCGAATCTTCCCTTAATGCCTTTGATTTTGAGGAGGCTTATAAAATTTTAGAATCGATAATTTAGTAGAGTTACACAAATCAACCAACAATCGTAGGTTTTAATATTCCGTAAAACAGGCATCCTGCCTGTATTAAACCTAAATGACTTAAGTAATATTAGTAAACAGTAAGATATTTTTACCAGAAGTCTAATTTCTATATAAACCTTATTTTTCTTCAAATACTCAACAAAAAATGCTCAACAAAACCCTAAAATCCTCTCATGGTGGGCGATGCCCACCCTACAAATAATCTATTCCCTATTCCTTACCCTCACCAATATTTTTTATTCCTTTACCGAGTATAACTATGAATCAAGAATTACAAGAACGTGCGACAATTCTAGTAGTGGACGATACCCCCGATAACCTCGCTTTTATGAGTGGTTTACTTAAGGACAAATATCGCATTAAAATTGCTAATAATGGCGAAAAAGCTATTTCGATCGCTTGATCGACTACACCGCCAGACTTAATCCTTCTTGATATAATGATGCCCGAAATGGACGGCTATGAAGTATGTCAAATTTTGAAAACTGATCATGAAACTAAAAATATTCCCATTATTTTCTTAACCGCTAAATCCGAAGTAGAAGACGAGCGCAAAGGCTTAGAAATGGGGGCGGCAGACTATATTACAAAACCCGTAAGCCCTCCCATTCTCCTTGCTAGAGTAAAAACTCAGTTAATCTTAAAGGCTTCTTCGGACTTTTTACGGGATAAAAACGAATATTTGGAACAAGAAGTCACCCGTCGCACATTAGAAGTCATGGCGATTCAAGACGCTACAATTTTAATGCTTACTTCTCTGGCGGAAACTAGAGATAATGAAACGGGTAATCACATTTTACGCACCCAAAATTATGTTAAAGCATTAGCACAACATTTAAGTAATCATCCTCGTTTTAGTGAATACTTAACAGAGCATATTATCTATATGCTTTATAAATGCGCCCCTCTCCATGATATTGGCAAAGTTGGCATTCCTGATCATATTTTACTCAAGCCCGGTCGTCTTACCCCCGAAGAATTTGAAACCATGAAAACCCATGCGGTTTTAGGACGTAATGCGATTATGTCAGCAGAAAAAACTTTAGGGATGAATGTGGATTTTCTCGGCATTGCTAAAGAAATTGCCTATTATCACCATGAAAAATGGGACGGCACTGGTTATCCTGAAGGGTTATCAGGGGATGATATTCCCATATCTGCTCGATTAATGGCGATGGCTGATGTTTATGATGCTTTAATCAGTAAAAGGGTGTATAAAGAGCCTATGACTCATGAAGAAGCAGTAGCAATTATTGTTAAGGGTAAAGGATTGCATTTTGATCCTGATATGGTGGATAAGTTTATAGAAATTCACACTAAATTTCATGATATAGCCTTACAATACTCTGATTTTTAGGTTCGAGAATATATTTTGGTTATTTTTTATAGAGGTTAATTAGGGGTAAAATTTCCTTTAAAAATTTGTTTTCTAAATTCTGAGGGCTAATGTGAATAAAGTATTTATCCGCTCTATGAAACTTACTCAAACTTGATCAAGAATGGTCAAGTTCCCACTCTTCATGGGATGGACGTTCACTTCCTGCTTCACCGAATCCCTAATAGACTTGCCATTAAGTTGGTTTGACTCTCCACAGGCTTTACTTTCCGACAAGCTATCGGTAGTTGG
>NZ_JBLZFY010000050.1:0-30048 GCF_050753365.1 Geminocystis sp. CENA526 | reverse complement strand
TAATAAGTAATAAGTAATAAGTAATAAGTAATAAGTAATAAGTAATAAGTAATAAGTAATAAGTAATAAGTAATAAGTAATAAGTAATAAGTAATAAGTAATAAGTAATCTTTCCAAAATGTCATTGCGAGGTAACGAAGCAATCTCTGTTAAAATTTGTTATTCTATTTAGTTTTCAGCTTTCCATTTACCATTATCTATTTAATTTTATGAAAACCATAGAAAAAACTGTATATAATGATAATCTATTCGATCGAATTTTTATTGCCTTATTTTCTCGAAAAATGGCGCAAGCGGTAGGAAAAAAACACTACTTAAAAGGTTATCAAGGTTTTGTCGATTTATCTCAAGAAATAATGAAAGGGCGCAACGCCCAACAACAACAAGAATTAGTCTCGATCGTGCTAAAATCTTTAGTACCCTCTCCCGTTTTATTCTTAATTCGTACCCTTGTTACTCCCAATAAATGGGTATGTGAATCTAACGCTTGGTTTTCTACCATTTTGTTTCAATGGTTAGTCGGAAAATCGACAATTCAAGAAGTAGAAATAACTACCAAAAATAATCAAATTCGGAAACAAAAAAGCGGTGTCAAAATCGAAAAGTGTCGCTATTTAGAAGACAGTGGTTGCGTAGGAATGTGTATCAATATGTGTAAATTACCTACCCAAAAATTTTTTACCGAATCCTTTGGTATTCCTTTAACTATGACTCCCAACTTTGAAGATTTTAGCTGTGAAATGGTGTTTGGACAATACCCCCCCGATTTAGATACAGAAGAAGCGAGTAAACAACCCTGTTTGCAAAATCACTGCCCCACTGCTAGTACTTTTTCTAAACCTTGTCCTAAAATTTATGACTAGGGTAAAATGAAGTTAATTAAAAAAATTTTGCGTTTTTTTATACTAGGCTTAACTTTCTTTTTTATTATCTCTACATTTCGACAACATTGGCAGGAAATAAAAGATATTCAATTTACTTTTTTTACCTTGTTAATGTTTATTGTTAGCCTAATTTTAAATATAATAGCACATACTTTTTCTGCTTGGGTGTGGACATGGATTTTACATATTTTTCAGACAAAATTGCGAGGTTTAAAAGCGATTAATATTTATTTAATTACCAATATTAGCAAGTATTTACCGGGTAATGTTTGGCATTTTTTCAGCAGGGTAAAAGCCATTCAAGCTGAAGGTGATAGTCTATCGATCGCAACGGTAAGTGTTATTATAGAACCATTATTAATGGCAGTATCAGCATTATTAATTACCCTAATTAGTGCCAGTTTTGGGATTATAAATCTTAGTTTTACTCCTTTATTTTTATTAATTTATAGTTTAATTATTGCTATCTTAATCGGTATTCATCCGAAAATAATGAATCCTATCTTAAGCAAGTTAGCAAAAAGTAAAGGTAGTAATGAAAGTGCAAAGTTAACTAAATATCCTCTGTTACCCTTATTCGGAGAAAGTCTTTTTTTACTGCTAAGAGGATTAGCTTTTTTATCTGTTTTAATAGCCTTTATGCCTATCAAATTAACCTTAATTCCTCAAGTATTAAGTACATTTAGTTTTGCTTGGTTACTAGGTTTAATTGTACCCGGTGCCCCTGGAGGCATCGGCATTTTTGAAGCGACAATTCTTGCTAGTTTTGATTCTGCTATCTTTCCTTCTCAAATAGTTTTAGTGGTGATAGCATTGTTTAGAATTAGCAGTATTTTTACTGAGTTAATTACCGCAGGATTTGCAGTTTTTGCGAATAAATATTTGTTGGTGAAATGTCTTTAAATTTAAGACTTATAGTACAATATAAAAAGTTTGATCTAAATATTATTAAATCTATTCTTTTTCCCTCTTCCGTCTTAGAAATTAGTTTTTTGTCATTATAAATTGAACTAATAAAATACAATTTTACCTCGACTTTGAAAAAACCTGGCTTAGGAATGAGGATTTAATAAAATAGAAAAGTTTATTTTAAGAGATTGCTTCAGATTGTTTTGTAATCTTGCAATGACAATAAGACTTAATTAAATTATTGAATTTTCATTCCTTAATAAAACAAAATTACTAAAAAAAACTATGAAAATTTCGACTACAAATTGGCACTGTTCGATCGCACAATTAAACCCGATAATCGGAGATATTAGCAGTAATGCTAAGAAAATTAAAGAAAAAGCCGAATTAGCAGTTAAACAAGGTGCGAAATTACTTTTAACGCCTGAATTATCTCTTTGTGGTTATCCCCCTAGGGATTTACTTTTACACAAAAGTTTTATCGATGCTATGGAGGCTCAATTACAGCAATTAGCCCAAGAAATTCCCAGCGAAATTAGCGTATTAGTAGGATTTGCTAGTTTTAACGCCTTTGCCCATGAACAGGGTACAAAACCCCTTTATAATAGCGTTGCTTTAATTAATAATGGTAAAATTCACCAAATCTATCATAAAAGACTTTTACCTACCTACGATGTATTTGAAGAAGATAGATATTTTAGCGCAGGAAATGAGGTTAATTTTTTTACTTTAGATGGTGTAAAAATCGGGTTAACAATTTGTGAAGATTTATGGAATGATGAGCAATTTTGGGGTAAAAAAACTTATGCCATAAATCCCATTCAAGACTTAGTTAATGAAGGGGTTGATTTGATTATAAATTTATCAGCATCTCCTTATATTGTCGGGAAACAAAAATTGAGAGAAGGATTATTAAAGCATATTGGCAAAAAATATCAAACTCCGATTATTTATGTTAATCAAGTAGGGGGTAATGATGATTTAATTTTTGATGGTTTTAGTTGTGCTGTCAATAAACAAGGAGAAACTATTGCGAGATGTCACCCTTATCAAGAAGATTTAATTTGTTTAGAATTGGATAAAAATAGTTTAGATTTAGTGTCAAATTATCTTCAAGATTTAATTGATTGTGAAGAAGAAGAAATTTATCAAACTTTAGTATTAGGTGTTAAAGATTATGCTCGAAAATGCGGTTTTTCTAAGGCAATTTTAGGATTAAGTGGCGGTATTGACTCGGCTTTAGTGGCAACTATTGCTGTATCTGCCCTAGGAAAAGAGAATGTTTTAGGTGTTTTAATGCCCTCCCCTTACAGTTCAGATCATTCTGTAATTGATGCTGAAAATTTAGTTAAAAACTTAGGGATAAATAGTGAAAAAATAGCCATTCAAGAAGGAATGAATAGCTTTGATTTAATGTTAAATTCTCTGTTTAAAGATACAGAATTTGGGGTTGCAGAAGAAAATTTACAGTCGAGAATTAGGGGAACTTTATTGATGGCGATCGCCAATAAATTTGGTTATTTATTATTATCAACGGGGAATAAATCAGAAATGGCAGTAGGATATTGTACCCTTTATGGAGATATGAATGGAGGTTTAGCAGTCATTGGTGATGTACCGAAAACGAAGGTATTTAATATCTGTAAATGGATTAATAGAAATGGGGAAATAATTCCTCATAATATTTTAATAAAACCTCCTAGTGCTGAGTTAAAACCAAATCAAAAAGACGAGGATTCTTTACCACCTTATGATATTTTAGACGACATTTTAGAACGTTATATTAATCAACATCAATCCATGAATGATATTGAAAAAGCCGGGCATAATTTAGAGACAATTAAAAAAGTTATAAAATTAGTTACCCGTGCCGAGTTTAAACGAAAACAAGCTCCTCCTGTACTTAAAATAACCGATCGAGCATTTGGTACAGGTTGGAAAATGCCTATTGCTTATAAATTATATTCCCTTAATTAATCTGATCTTTTTCCCGACAATTTTCTTTAATGATTAGCAATTAAAAAACCTATTTTATGAGATTTAATAATTTTGGGTTGGTATTCCCTTGATTCTCTTGGTAAAAGCATATCCCATTGCCCCTCTGCAAATATCAAGAGATTACTCATCATAATTAATCCTGTCGTGGCAAATTGCCAACCTCCAAATAAGGGTAGAAAAAAGATACTGACACTATGGATAACGGTTGCAATCACAAAGGCTCTCGATCGAAGTCCCCAAGCGGTGAAGCCATAACCGATGGCACTTAAAATCAACCATAGATGGCATAAATGAGCAAGGATACTCCAATGATAAAAAATGGCACAGTCAGTAATAATAATGCCGATAATCATTAATGTTACCCATCCATAGAGTAACCAAGAGAGATTTTCTTGAGTTGTCCAAGAATGGGTTAAATAAATCATGGCAATAACGGCAATAAGGGTAATGATAGACCAAAAAATGGCTTGATCTGACCAATTAATAGGCAAAAATTGCCCCCCCATAAAAATAATTCCTGCCACAATTCCCCAACAAATCATGGCTTGATCAATACAAGTGTAAATACCAGACAAATTAAGATACTGAAGGGGGGTGACTTTGAGACACCCCAAAGAGGTTAACGGTTGTGGATTAAAGGATAATTGCTTTTTTTGTAAAATTGGTTGCTGAGGCTTAAAAAAACTCATTAATTATATATGAAAAATTATAAAGTGAAATTATGATATAAATTTTAATCTTTTTAACAAAAGTTAATACTATTCTATAACATCTTCTTAATATAAGATTCAAAAAATTAGAGAAAGAGGGAAGAGGGGGGAGATGGGGGAGAAAGTGCTTTAAAATCTTAATTTATCGGAAATTGGCGAGGAAATTTTGTCCGTCTAGTGTGCCTTGTCCGATTAAATTATTGATAGAGTTACCAGCACCCAACTCAACAGTAAAGAATCCTGTGGCATCAGCCATGCCCGATCGATCGACTTGTATCCTGATACTATAGGCATCTTTTTGGGTTTGTCTTCCTTCAAAGTTGAAGCTATTACCATTTTGGAAAATTAAAGATACTCTGGCTTTTTGTTGACTGTCCACACTAACAAATACGGAAGTAATATTTTGATTGGGACGAGATTGAAGGGTAAATAATCCTTCTCCTGATTGTTGAATATTGAGATTTGGTGTGTTTTCGGGTTTAGAGGAGGTTTGATTGCCACGGAAAATAGTGCGAAAATTTTGCCCGTCTAAAGTACCTTGACCATTTAACAAACTGATCGTATTATCTCTTTTATACTCAAGTAATAATGAGCCTTGGGCATCTGCCATACCTGAATTAGTGAGGTTAATTCTGCCTTGAGTAGCACTTTGTCGAGAAAAATCTCCGTCTAGGCGCACGGTGCGATGATCACTTAAAAATAAGGTAATTTGGGCTTTATTATCTGTTCCAATAGTAACAGAAGCTGATGTAATATTCATGGGTTTTGTCCGTCCTAAACTCCATGTACCTTTACCCTGATTGAGTAAGTTGATTTGATTACTTTGGGCTAATACTGGATGATTAAGATTGGGCATTATTACTGTTAAAGGTGACAACAATAATGTGGCACTAAGTACGATCGATGAGGACTTTGATTTTAAATTGGATAATATCATCTATTTTGAGAATTGATAAATTTTAAATTAGGAATATTATAGCTATTATTAATAGGATTACAAGAAGCAAAAGAACAAAAAGCAGAATATTTAGTCAATATGCTGATACACAAATTAATAATCACAAAGGCATACTCTGATTCAAAGAATCAAAACTATTCCCTTTTCCCTTTTCCCCTACCTTAACCAAAATATTTTTTCAGCAGACTCTAATTATTATCAACAAATTGTTGACGATATTTTTGAGCTTCTTCGTGATACCCTCCTTTTTCGTAGTATTTAATTGCGGTTTCTAAGTCATCCATTTTGATACAAGCCATCGCCGCTTTATCCCATTTTTCTAAAAATTGCCATAATTGAGCGGTTTCTTCCCATTTTTCTTGGTATTCGCACACAGTAGCTAATTTTTCCCAGTTAGAGACTTTTCGCCAACATTCTTCGGCTTTTTCCCACTCTTGAGCTTTTTCGTAACACGCTCCTGCTCGTTCAATTTCATTGACTAATAACCACGCTTTACCAGCTTCAGCCCATTTTTGTTGATATTCACAGATGAGGGCGACTTTTTCCCATTTCCAGACTTTACGCCAACATTCTTCGGCTTTTTCCCACTCTTTGACTTTCTCATAACACTGAGCGGCTTTTTCTCCTTTATTTGCCTGTAAATAAGCCGATGCGGCTTTTTCCCACTCTTGTAATTGCTCACAAGCATGACCATATTTTTCCCAATTATGGGATTGTTGCCAATATTTAGCCGCTCTCTCCCAATCTTGACAGTTTTCGTAGCAAAGGGCGGCTTTTTCTATCTGATTCGTCTTCAACCAATCGTAGGCGGCTTTTTGCCATGTTCCTTGTTGTTTACAAGCGTTTTCTACTTTATCCCAGTTTTCCAATTTTGTCCAACAGTCTTCGGCGAATCGCCAATGTTTACCTTCTTCGTAGCAAAGTGCGGCTTTTTCTATTTCTCCTAAGTTTTGCCAACAATGCCCTGCCTTTTCCCACTCTCCTAGTTTTTCCCAGATTTGAGCCGATTCTAGCCATTTTTCCTGTTTTTCTAACATCTTAGCGGTTCGATCGCTCCTTTGCAATTCACGCCAACATTTTTCTGCTAATTGCCAATATTGTCCTTCTTCATAGCACAAACCAGCTTTTTCCATTTCCTTAACTTTTTCCCATGCGATACCAGCTTTTTGCCATTCCCCTAGATTTTCCCAGCTTTCGGCGGCTTCTTGCCATTTTTCTTGTTTTTCACAAGCTAGAATAATCCTTGTCCAATTTTTCGCCGCTAACCAACATTTTTCGGCTTTTTCCCATGCCTCGCACTGCTCATGACACAAGGCTTCTAACTCATGGGGATTGGTTTTACTCCATGCTTGAGCGGCTTCCGCCCACTTGTCTTGTTGCTGTAAACAAATCGCAACAAAACCCCAATAACCTAATTCCTTCCACAAATTTTCGGCTTTACGCCATTGACTTGCTTTTTGATAACAGAAGGCAGCTTTTTCCGTTTCCGTAATTTTGAGCCATGTTTTCGCCGCTAATTCCCAATTTTCTTCTTGTTCATAGGATAATGCTAATTCTTCCCAATTTCCTAATTCTTCCCAACATTTTTGAGCGGCAGTCCATTTTTCCGCTTTTTGCCAACAGTAAGCCGCTTTTTGGACATTACCGCCCTTTTGCCAACAATTACCCGCTTTTTCCCACTGTTGCGTTTCTTCCCAAATGATAGCTACTCGATCCCATTTATTCAACTTTGTCCACATCTTAATAGCTGACGTAGCTTGATCATGTTCTCGATAATATTTATCAGCTAATTCATAGTATTTATTAGCTTGGGTAGTGAGATTTTTAGCTTGACATTCATCTCCTGCTAATTCCCAATTATGTTCTTTTTCTAAACAGCGCAATTTACCGTCAAAATCATTAGCTTTTTCATAACAAAATTGAGCTAATTTATAGTCATTTTCTTGCTCAAAATAAAGTCCTCTTTTTTGCCATTCTTCGGGGCTTAATACTCCCCATTTTGCTAACCAAAGTTTTTTGTCAACTTCATTCCAACAGTTAATTGCTTCGTCAAAAATCCCTAATTTACTCCAAATATCCCCAGCTTTACCCCAGTTTCCTTGCTCTTCTTCTAATAATGCTTCTACTTTAGCCGCTCCTTCTATATCGTTATATTTTTGATAAATTTGACTAACTATTTGATAGGCTTTATCGGTACTTTTTTCTAAATATTTTTGGGTAATTATTCCCATTTCTTTTTCTGAATATTCATTTTCAAAAAATGCCTCTAATTCTGTTTCATAACCAATATCTATTAAGTGATTAATATTAGAATCATTCCATACCTCATCAATAAATTCATCATAAAAATATAGCTTTTTCTGGGTAATATTTGCACAAGTATATATCTGATTATATTTAATATTATTTAAGGTTCGATCGTCTATTCCCTGATTATATTCTGCGATTTTAGTAAACATTTTCCACACTAAAACCTGTTTAAATTCCAAATTTTCAATTTCTGTAAATAGAATAATTCTTTGACTATCATTAGGAAAAAGATTACTTAATTGACTTTTTTCTTTTTCATCAAAAACTACGATCGAACCATCAATACTAAAATTATTTTTATCCATCAAAAATTCTGGGTTAATGTCAGAAACAATTAAAGGTTTACAATCTCCTTTTAACCAAGAAAAATGATGAATATTTTTACCCGATAAACTAGCAACTTTTACTCCTAATTCAGCAATATTATTACAATAAGTAAAGTTATGAGTTAACTCCCGGGGTTCGATTAATTCTCTAATTTGTTTCCAACTAGATAATTTACGATAGGATTCTACTAAGATTTTTTTAATGCGATTCCAAATCAAATTTTTGTTAATTAAATTAATCTCATTATCGCTCACAAAAAATATTTGAGGATAATAATTTTTATCATCATTAACTTTTAATAATTTGAGAATAAATTGTAATTGTAACTCTGTTAAGGTGTTAACTCCATCCACATAAATCGCTTCGTATTCTCCTTGATAATTGTCAGGAAATTTCATTAACAAATATCTAGTTAAATCTAATTCATCCCAATAATTTTGAGACTCTAACCAATCTTGATATTTAGTAGCTAAACCATAAATATATTTAAAATCTGTATTAGCGGGGAAAACGCTTTGATTTTTTAAAGCTAAATATTCTTCTAAGGAAATTAAACTTTTACCACTTTGTAATAATTTGCTAGAACTTTTAATCAGTTGTCTAATTTCTAACCATAAATCATCAACTTGAATATTATAAATTGTTTGTTGTTTAAAAAACTGCTCAGTAAATTTATATAGAGTAATTTGTCTTTGGGAAAGAAATTTTTGGGTGAAAATTAAAGGATATTTGTCAATCAGACTTTTGGTTAAAGAAAGATAATGATAAGTATTAATAGATTCGTGAAAATTATGTTGATTCAGGAATTTTTTAGCCTCTTTTACTGCGAACTTATTTTCTGTTAAAAACAGTATTTTTTCCTCTCCTTTTTTACTCAATATATGGGCTTGATTTAAAGCTGAATATAGAGCTAAAATACTTTTTCCTGTGGATTTATGTCCTGTGATTAATACGGGAAAACTAGGATTTTGAGTTAAAATTTTATATTGTTCTTGAGAAACTAAATAAACTTCTGTGGATTCTTCTTGTTGCGAAATATAGAAATAAAAATCTCGATCGAGCAGGGTAAAATCTTCGGCATTAAACAGATAATTTTCATTGGCTAAATTATTAATATTTTCTTCTTTTTGGTTGTTATGAGTTCGATCGACATCTAGTGTTTTAGTGGGAATATCTATACTATTTTTAATCGTGAGTAAGTTATTTAATTGACTATCTTTTTCAACAAAAGCGATAATTTTAAATATATTATGGTTCTGATTTTTTTTAACAAAAACTAAAGTTTCTAATGAATTATTATAGGGAATGCTACTAACAATTTCGGTATCTTCTTCTAACATTAAAGATACTTGATTCGCCATGTCAGATTTAGTGAATATCTGAGAAAAATTATTGAGAAAATTAGTCCGTGTTTGTAATGGCAAAGTATTCAGTTTTGACCAAAGGTTAAAAGAAACGGAAATCAGAATGTCTGTGGAGGTCATAATTTAATACACCTATATATGTTCGATCGAGCCTAACTCATACCTAATAGTATAAATCAATAAGTCGGGACTTACGCATCTTAATCTTGAAAATCGATGATGAGAAGAGGGAAGAAGAGAACAGGTGGACTATGTATCAGAAGATTTAGATACTTTCTAGCTAAACTTATTATTTATTTTTTAAAAAATGTTAAGATTTCATATTAGAATGATTAATGATAGTGTATATAGAGCAGACCAATCAAAGTAATAATTATCAAATAATATGTCAGGCGATTACTACGAAATTCTAGGCGTTTCCCGCAGTGCAACAAAAGACGAAATAAAATCAGCTTATCGTAAAATGGCACGGAAGTATCATCCCGATGTTAACAAAGATCCGGGAGCGGAAGAACGTTTTAAAGAAATCAATCGAGCTTATGAAGTATTATCCGAACCAGAAACGAAAGCCCGTTACGATCGATTTGGAGAAGCGGGAGTAGGGGGAGCAAGTTCTGGAGGAGTAGGCTTCGATCCCAATGATATGGGGGGATTTGCCGATATTTTTGAAACTTTTTTTGGAGGGGGATTCGGAGGCGGTGGTGCTGGTACTGCTACTCGTCGTCGTGGTCCTACTAGGGGGGATGATTTACGGTTGGATCTTCGGTTAAAATTCCGAGAGGCAATTTTTGGCGGAGAAAAAGAGATCAAAATCCCTCACTTAGAAACCTGTCAAACCTGTAACGGTAGTGGTGCGAAAGCTGGTAGTTCTCCTAAAACCTGTGGCACTTGTGGCGGTACAGGACAAGTTAAACGAGCGACAAGAACTCCTTTTGGTAGCTTTGCTCAAGTTTCCACCTGCCCCACTTGTAACGGAGAAGGGCAAATCATCGAAGAAAAATGTGATTCCTGTGGAGGACAAGGTAGAAAACAGGTTAACAAAAAACTGAAAATCACTATTCCCGCAGGAGTTGACAACGGCACTCGTTTAAGAGTCACAGGAGAAGGGGATGCCGGTAGTCGTGGCGGTCCTTCGGGAGATTTATATGTATATTTAGCCGTAGAAAACGATACTCACTTTAAACGAGACGGTATAAATATTCTTTCAGAAATGACCATTAGTTATTTACAAGCGATTCTCGGTTGTCGTTTAAAAGTACCTACCATTGACGGTGAGCATGAAATTACCATTCCTGCTGGTTTACAACCTAATACAGTGATGACTTTAGAAGATAAGGGAGTGCCGAAGTTAGGTAATTCTGTCAGTCGGGGGAATCATTTGTTAACGATTAAAGTGGACATTCCCACTAAGATTAATTCTGAAGAACGGGAATTGTTAGAAAAATTGGCTCAAATTAAGGGTGAGCATACTTCTAAGAAAGGTTTTGAGGGCTTTTTCGAGAGTATCTTTCATAAGTAGGCGTTGTGCCATAGTTTTTTTGATGAAGGCAAGGAAGAGGAAAGATTTTTATATTTGCATTTCACCTAATACCTAGTACCTAACACCCTTTTCGAGTAAGCTCAAACGCATTTAACTTGCATTTTTTATTAATTCTTGAAAATAACTACAACTCTTACCTATTCCCTATTTCCGCTTCCCTTTTCCCTCTCTTAATCAATAAACTGAGATGCATCCTAGCTTAATTTATCATACTTAAAGTAGAAGAGCCTAAATTGTTTAATTGTAAAATTTTGATTCATATAACTAACCTATTATAATAAGTGAATAAAAGTTAAAAAACGATTATGGCTACAGTTATTAATGTTGAACCTTTGATAAAGCTAACCAGTGAAGCATTTTATCAATTATGTCTGACTAACCCTGATATACCGATGGAAAAAAGTCCTCAAGGAGATTTAATTATTATGCCACCTGTCGGCGGAGAAAGTGGAAATCGAGAAGCTAATTTAACGATTAAGTTAGGGATATGGAATCTTCAATATAAATTAGGACAGGTTTTTAGTTCATCAACTATCTTTAAATTACCTGAAGGGGGCGATCGATCTCCAGATGTTGCTTGGGTATCACAGGAAAAATGGGACAGTTTAACCTTAGAAGAAAAAAAGAAATTTCCTCCTGTTTGCCCTGATTTTGTCATCGAATTAAGATCAGAAAGTGATAGACTTAAACCGTTACAAGAAAAGATGAAAGAATATTTGAATAGTGGCTTGAGGCTAGGGTGGTTAATCAATCCCCAAGATGGGGAAGTCGAAATATATCGTGCTGAAAAACCTGTGGAAGTGTTAAAAATACCTTGTGTTTTATCAGGAGAAGATGTGTTACCTAATTTTGAGTTAGAAATGGATATTAACGGTTAAGGCAACCAGTTTTCATCTAAAATTTGTTCTAAGGGTTCGATCGAATTTTTGGGAAAAGTCTCTAAAGGGAGTTGCGATCGAATTGAAGCAATTTCTCGTGCATCTTGATAACATTCTTCATAGATTTCTGATAGATAACGTTTTAAACTAGGACTGTCTTGTAATTCATCTCGAATTAATTGCCGAAAATTCATTATTTCACCCCGCCAATGAGATTGATTTCTTTCGATTTCTGATTCCCAATATTTGATTTTGAGTAAATGTTCTAATAAATTTCTTAATAGACTTTTAAGTTTCTTTTTATCCCTACGACTCAAAGCTGAAACCTCCTCAATTAAATTGTCTAAATCTAAATCATTAAACTCTTTATTTTCTAACTTGTTTACTGTGTCTAATACCCAAAGATTATAGTCAATATCATATAAACTTTTTGTTTCAGTTTTTAATTGAGCTATCATTAATTATTCTCCTAATTAACTATTTGATTTTAGTGTAACAACTTTGATGATTATTAGACATTGAGCATGAGGGAAAAGAAAAGCTCGTGTAGGGGTTGAATAGTATTCAACCCTTAGTAATCAATTAAAAGTTTTTAAGTAGATTTTTCGTAGTTTCTGTTGGGTTTTCCGCATTCATAATTTCCCTGACAACTGCTACTCTTTTCGCTCCAGCTTTGATCACATCCCTGATATTATTACCATCGATACCACCAATGGCAAACCATGGGATAGGGGCATTATTTTGCGCATAACGTACATATTCTAATCCTGCGGGTTTTTTTCCTGCTTTGGTAGGGGTTTCGTAAACGGGACCAACTCCAATATAATCAGCACCATCATTGATAGCTTTTGCCATTTCTTGGGGATTAGTGGTGGATTTACCAATAATTTTACCAGAGCCTAGCAGTTGACGGGCTAAACCTACTGGGCAATCTGTCTGCCCTAAATGCACTCCATCGGCATTAACCGCCATTGCTAAGTCTATTCGATCGTTGACGATAAATAAAGCCCCATAGTTATTACATAATTGCCGTAGTTTATAAGCCTCTTTGAGTTTAACTAAATCATCTTGATCTTTGTGACGATATTGTAATAATTTTAAACCTCCTTTCAAGGCAGATTCTACCACTGTAAAAAAGTTATCTACAGGGGAGGTGACTAAATAAAGGTTACATTGTGTTAATAATTTAAGGCGAGATTGTCCGAATAGATTGCTTTCGAGGGTGTAAACTTGGTATCGCATTTGTTTCATGGCGGAGGCAAATTCTCCATCATGCAATTTGGCGTATTCTTCTAGTACTCTTAATGCCTCTTGTACTCGACATAAATTTGCTTGTAATAAGTCGTTTAAACTCTCTCTTTCTTCTTCTTGGGGGTGGGTTAAATCTGTACCGACATCATTGAGGGTATCCCTAGCGGTGCGAAATTCGTCTTTGTGCCAACTGCCCAATTCCTGACGCATTTGTTTGCAACTGGAAGCGTTGTCTTTATCGTTTAAGCCAAAACGACACCATTCTTCGATTATTCTTAAACCTTCTCTAGCTCGATCGAGATTTGCGTCTAAAATACGATAAATTGCTGTTTGTTGATTAACCATGAAATGAATGAGGAATGAAGAATTAACAATTAACAATTAACAATTAACAATTAACAATTAACAATTATTTACTATCAACTATACACTATCAACTATTAACTATCAAATATGGGAATGGTAAAATAAAAGGTTGAGCCGATATTTTCAGACGATTCTACCCAGATTTTACCGCCGTTAGTTTCAATAATTTTTTGACAAATTGCTAAACCAATTCCTGTGCCTGAATATTTTTTTTCAGTATTCACTCTTTCTAACATTTGAAAAATTTTATGATGATTTTCTGCTTTAATACCGATACCGTTATCTTTGATCATAAATAACCAATTATCTTCTTTTTTTTCAATATTTATTTTAATTTGTGGAGTTCGATCGAACGGTATATACTTAATAGCATTACTGATTAAATTTTGCAGTATTTGACTTAAATGAATGGCATTATATAACACTTTTAATGGTTTATTTTTTTCATCTATTTTTAGTTCAATCATTGCTTGAGAATCTTGAATTTGCTTATCTAAAGAATCAAAAATTTGCTTGAAAATTAGTTCGACATCCACTATTTCTTTTTCTATACTTTTTTGATTTACTTGGGCATAAGAGAGAAGACTATCGATTAATTTATTCATTTGCTGACTCGAACTCAGAATAAAATTAAGTAATTTCTGCGATTTTTCTTCTAAGTTTTTTTCTATATGTAAAATTAAATGACTACTAGCTAAAATTGTTTGTAATGGTTGTTTTAAATCATGGGATACTATATGAGCGTAATTTTCTAATTCTTGATTGGATAAGGAGAGTTTTTTGTTTAAAATATTAATCTCTTTTAATCTTTGTTTTCTTTCGATCGCATAGCGTATTGAACGTTGTAAATTATCTAAGTTTATTTCTCCTTTCACTAAATAATCCTGCGCTCCTTCTCTTACGGAAGCTATAGCTGTTATTTCATCATCTAAACCTGTTAGCACTAAAATAGGTATGTCTTGACTGTAATGATAAACAGTTTTTACGGTGTCTAAATTATGGCTATCTGGTAATGATAAATCTAGTAAAATTACATCGAATAATGTTTCTTCTAAAGAGGAAATTGCCTCCCGACAAGTGGTGACGTGAGTGATTTCGATCGAGATATTTTGTAATTTTTGAAACTGTTTTTTTAACAGTATATAATCAGCAAAATTATCCTCAACTAAAAGAATATTTAAAATGTTTAAAGCAGAATTAACCATGATATAATTAATAATTCAATGGATAACGAACAAACTGAAACCAAAAATTATTGATAGCATTAATACATCTATCAAAATCTTGTAAGTCAAGAGGTTTAGTCAAATAACAACTAGCATGGGATTGATAACACTCTAATATATCTTTATCATCATCAGAAGTAGTTAAAATAATCACGGGAATTATTTTGAAATCATTATCTTCTTTGATTTCTTTTAAAACTTCTTTGCCATTTTTTCTTGGTAAATTTAAGTCTAATAAAATTATATCAGGACGAGGTTTATTATTAAATTCCCCCTTTTTCGACAAAAAATCCATAGCTTCAATCCCATCTTTGACAACATGAAGATGAGTTTCATGATTGACTTTTTGAAGCATTTTTTTCATTAATATTATATCTGTACAAGAATCTTCAACTAATAAAATTTCTAAGGGTTTTAATAACATCTATTTTTAAATTATAAAAAATGATAAAGCTCGATAACTATAGATTAAGTTTTGGGAATAGTAAACAAAAATTTTGCTCCTTTACCAATGTCTGATTCTACCCAAATTTTTCCTCCATGACGATTAATAATTTTTTGACATAAGGCTAATCCAATACCTGTGCCTTCATAATGCTCTTGACGATGTAACCTTTGAAAAATAATAAAAATTCTTTCTTTAAATTCAGGTGCAATACCAATACCATTATCCTCCACCGCAAATAACCATTGATTGATTTTATCTTCTACGGTTATATTAATTATTAGGGGTTTTTCACTATGAAATTTTATCGCATTAGAAATTAAATTTTGCCATAATTGAGTGAGTTGAAATTTATCTCCCATAATTAATGGTAATTTTTGATAGTTAATTGTCGCTTTCGTTTCTTCGATCGAAATCTGTAAAATATCTAGCACATCTTTAATAATATCATTAGAATTAACAAAAGAAAATTCTTGTCCTCTTGTTTGTATGCGAGACAAACTTAATAAATCTTTGATTAATTGTTTCATGCGATTAGACGCAGAAGTGATAAAATATAAATATTGTTGACCTTCCTCATCTATTTTGTCGTAATATTCCTCTTTTAATAAGTCTGAAAAACTGCTAATTGTTCTTAATGGTTCTTGTAAATCATGGGAGGCTACATAAGCAAATTCTGCTAATTCTTTATTCGATCGTTGTAATTCTTTATTCTAATTTTCTAACTCTTTTTGCATTTCATAAGTTTCCAGCGCTTTCACAAAAATTGTCGCAATTAATTTAACAAAAACTAGATTAACTCTTTCCCATTTTTTATATTTTTTAATACTATTAAATAGTAAAAAACCCTTCATCGAATTTTCATAAATTAACGGGATAGCAATAGTTGATTTGATTTGATTTTGTTTAATATAAAGATTATCTAATAGGTTATTTTTTTTTTCATTATCTGTATCACTAACATAAACTATCTTTAACTTTTCTAAGTTAGTTAATAATATAGGTAACTCATTATTAATATTAATAGGTTGGGTATTTTCTCCCCAAAAATATTGATTATCATTCAAGTCTTTAAAAGATTTAATTAATAATAAATAACCTTGATCAATATTAAGCACTTTTAATATTTTTTGCAAAGATAGCTTTATATTATTATCTATATTTTCAGAGGAAACTTTGATAAATAAACTAGAGATTTCTGTCACTAACTGCTCTAATTTCATTTTATACTTGAGTCGATCGTTAATTTTTTTTATTTGCAAAGTTCGTTTTTGTACTCTTTCTTCTAATTCTTGATTTAACGTTTTTAACTCTAATTGTGCCACTTGTTTTTCTTGAATGCGAGTCTCTAATTCTTGATTAAGAATCTTCAACTTTTCTGGAGTTGGTAAAGCTAAAGCCAAAGGAATAATCGGGAATAACTCAAAAGCCGTTAACACTGAAACTAATCCTGTTAAACCTTTGATAATTCCTGATAACCAATAGACAGGATACCAAAGAGTAATAATCCCCATAACATGGGTTAAACCACAAAAAAGAATGAAACAACTAAATAGCAAAAAAATGTAAGTAAATGGTACATCATCTCGTTGACGCACAAAATAAATCAACATTAAAGGAATCGAAAAATAAGCCAAACTGATAAATAAATCTGACAATAAGTGTAACCACACCAAAGAAGACTCCAATAGATAACAGTGTCCATGGGGTATATAATGATTGTTAGTAAAAATATTAATAAAGGAGAATAACATTTATTTTTTTATATCTTAAGATTGTTTCTAGTATAAGTTTAATCACGATGAAACTGAGCATAAGATATTTAAAAGTATGATAAAACTATGAAAATTCTTTTAGCTGAAGATGATCAACGCTTAGGACAACTCATTTACGATTATTTATTACCAGAATCAGAAATAGTGGATATTGTTAGTACTGGATTTAATATCGTCGAAAAAATCCAAGAAAAATCCTATGATATTTTAATTTTAGATATGATGTTACCGAAAAAAAACGGTATCGATATTTGTCGAGAATTAAGAAGAAATGGAATTGACATTGCGATTTTATTTATTACTGCACTAAATAACCAAAATGATAAGATAAAAGCTTTTGAATCTGGCGCTGATGATTACTTAATTAAACCCTTTGATTTTGCAGAATTATTAGTAAGAGTAAAGGCATTATTAAGACGAGAAACTAAAGTAAAATCGTCTAATTTAATGTGGCATGATTTAATTTTGATGCCCGAAGAAAAATTAGTTATTTATAATCAAGATCAAATTAATTTAACTCCTACAGAATTTAAAATTTTACAAATATTTTTAACTACTCCTAATAAAGTATTTAGTCCAGAATCTATTATAGGCAAACTTTGGGATATTGATACAACTCCAACCGATAGTACACTAAGAACTCATATTAAATCTTTAAGAAAAAAATTAGAAGAAAAAGGTTTAGAAAAAAACTTTATTGAAACAGTTTATGGCATGGGTTATCGTTTAAAACCCAAATCAGAAAAACTATTTACGGCTGAAAATAAGCAGAAATCTGTTAAGAGAAAAAAAGCTGATAATCAAAAAAATATAGATAAATCAGATACAAAAATTATCGAAACAAAAGAAGATAAGTTAAAACAACTAATTGAACAAATGTGGTTAGATAATCAAGACAGTATTAAACAAGATTGTCAAAATTTATCTGACTATATACAAGGTAAAAATGATAATTTAGATATTGATAAAGCTATACGCATTGCTCATAATTTTGTCGGCTTTTTAGGAAGTATCGGTTTTGAGGAAGCTAGTAAAATTGCTAAAAAAATCGAAAATATTTTCAAAGATAATCGAGATAATTTATATTCTCAAGATATTAAACATACTCTGATGAATTTGTTAAATAATTTACAGAATAATTTATTCTCACAAGATAGAGTTATTAATCAAGAAAATCATGATGACAAACATCTCAATATATTCAATGATGATAAGATCGAAATCTTAGTTATAGATGATGATCTTAAATTAGCTAATAATTTAATTATGTTTATAGATAATCCTCAAGTTAATTTTGTGTTTGTTCATTCGATCGATCGGGGGATAGAATATATAAAAGAAAAGGATTATCATGTAGTTATTTTAGAAACCCAATGGAAGAAAAAAAATCCAAATTTACTAATCAAAATGTTTAATTTATTAGAGGAAAAAGAGGAAATAACCAAAACAATAATTTATAGTAAAAATGATAATTTAGATAATAGATTATATTGTTCAAAATATCCCATCAGTGCGTTTTTAAGTAAAGATAATTCCTTAGAAATTTTATGGAAAAATATCAAAAGCGTTTTGTTAGACAATCAGAAAGAATCTCAAAGTAGTTATAATTACGATATTTTAATCATTGATGATGATATTAGATTTACAGAAGTTTTAAAGGAAAAATTAATTATTAATCAATTACCAGTGAATATTCATATTATTTCTGATAGTGAAATATTTTTAGAAGAAATTAAAAAAATTAAACCACAATTGATTATTCTCGATTTACAAATGCCGAAACTAAATGGATTAGATATATGTAAAATTATTAAAAAAGATTCATTATTAAAATCTATACCGATTATTTTCTTAACGGGTAATTTAGAATCTCATATTATTACTCAGTTTGTGGAGGCGGGTGCTGATGATTTTATCAGTAAATCAAAAATTGATTTGGAATTGTATCCTAGAATTATGACTCATCTAAAAAGAGTTGATTTATCCTTTGGGATTACCTAATTTTGTTACGATACTATGGTTATGGAAAATACAAATTATTCTCAAAAAAGTTTCAGAGTTTTAGTTATTGATGATAGTCAAGAAGTACAACAATTAATAAAAATGTCTTTAGAAATGATCAATCAATGGTCAATTATTAGTGCTGATTCTGGTATAGAAGGATTTAATATAGCATTAAAAGAGGATAATTTAGATTTAATTTTGTTAGATTATTTAATGCCTGAAGATAACGGCGAAGAAACCATTAAAAAGTTATTTTCCATCCCTAAAATTGCTAAAATTCCTGTTATTTTTTTAACGGCACAATCTGATACACAATTTAACTGGAGAAAAATGGGGGCAAAGGGAGTTATTTACAAACCTTTTAACCCCATGAATTTAGGTGATTTAATTGAAGAAATAATGAATGAATATCGTTAAAATGTAACTTCATTTAACCAACGCACCGCATCTTTAGCGTGGTAGGTTAAAATTAAATCCGCACCAGCACGTTTAAAACTGGTTAAAGTTTCAAGGGTAACTTTTTTCTCGTCAATCCATCCATTTAATGCGGCGGCTTTAATCATGGAATATTCTCCCGAAACGTTATAAGCGGCTACGGGTAAATTGGTGATTTCCTTCACACGCCAAATAATGTCCATATAAGATAACGCAGGTTTTACCATCAACATATCTGCACCCTCAGCGATGTCTAATTCTACTTCTTTTAAGGCTTCTAAGGCATTGCCGGGGTTCATTTGGTAGGTGCGTCGATCGCCATGACTAGGGGCTGATTCGGCTGCATCCCGAAAGGGTCCATAATAAGCAGAAGCGTATTTAGCGGCGTAGGAAAGAATGGGAGTATTTTCAAAACCTGCCTCATCCAATGCTTGACGAATAGAGGTAACAAAACCATCCATCATCCCCGAAGGGGCGATAATATCAGCACCTGCTTTTGCTTGAGAAACGGCGGTTTTTTTCAATAATTCTAAGGTAGGATCGTTTAATACTCGCCCTGCTAAGTCTCCTACTTCCAAATAACCACAATGCCCGTGAGGAGTATATTCACAAAGACAGGTATCGGCAATTACAACTAAATCTGGTACGGCTTCTTTGACGGCGGTGGCGGCTTTTTGAACTATGCCACAATCATGCCACGCTCCCGTAGCATCATTATCTTTGTCTGTGGGAATACCGAATAAAATAATCGCTGGAATACCCAAATCATATACTTCTTTGGCTTCTTCGACAATTTTGTCCACAGATAATTGATATACCCCCGGCATAGATACTACTTCTTTGGCGATCGAACTACCGGGTACTGCAAATAAAGGATAAATTAAATCATTAGCGGTTAAAACGGTTTCTTGTACCATGCGTCTAAGTTGTGGATTTTGACGCAAACGGCGAGGACGATTAATAGGAAACATAGTTAATATATTATAAATTGATTAAATAATGGGCATTTCCTTAGTTTAAGGCGATCGCACCCCTCTCTCTAATTCTTAGCAATATTTCGTTACATCAAAAGCATTTGCCATTAATAAGCTAGTTTGTGATGTGGTTAGGGAAAAGGGAAAAGGGAAAAGGGAAAAGGGAAAAGGGAAAAGGGAATAATTAACTTTTCGAGAATTATGTAAGTTAAATGCGTTTTAGCTTAATATATACCCTCAAAACAAATTCCTTCTTTTAAACAATAGTCTAGGGCATTTGGTTCGATCGAAGCACAAAGAAGATTCGCCCCTGATAAATTAGTACCATGAAGCACTGCACCCATTAAATTAGCCTCCTCCATATCCGCCCCCGACAAATCAGCACCACTTAAATTAGTATTGCTCAGATCGGTATTTTGTAAACAAGCCCCGACTAAATTTGTACCTCGTAAATCAGTACCTCGTAAATCAGCGTTAGACAAATCCAAATTAGTTAAAATCGCTCCTCCCAAAAATGCCCCTGCTAAACTAATATCCTGCACTTGTGCCGACAATAAAATAGCACCCCGCAAATCTGCACCCCGCAAATCTGCACCCCGTAAATCTGCTCCTGTTAAGTCTGCACCCCTGAGATTACAACGTAAAATAGCACCCTGTAAATTAGCACCTGTAAGATTTACTCCCATTAATGAGCTACTAGAAAAATTTACCCTTGCTAAATTTCCCCCTGAAAGATTACACCCGTTCAAATTTACTCCTTGTAAATCTTTAATCTCACCAAGGCGAATTTTTGCTAAATCAAAGGTTAAAAGATTAGTCATAATAGGGATAAAAATTAATATATTTTTTTAATGTGACTTATAATTATAAATTAACAACAAAAAAAATTTAGTATATTTGATTGAAAATTTACAATTTTTGATAAAAAAGAAACTCCAAAATTATAGATTTCAAGCTGTAGGGGGTGAACACTGTTCAACCCTTCTAAATCTTTAGGATAAGGGCTAAAGCCCTCACTACAAACCCCCTAAACAGTAAACAAGAAATTCTGATAAGTCACTTTTTGTTTTGATACCTAATTCCTTATGCCACCAACCTTTGAGATTTTGAGGATTTTGCCATAATTGTAGGTGAGAAACTTCGGGAGAACAATAAAAAGCGTTTTTTTCTCCGCCTAAATAACTAAGATGAGTTATATAATCATGGCTAATGCGATAACAGGGAAAATTGGCGATTAAGGGTACACCCCAACCATCAAAAGCTAATAATTTATCTACTTTTCCGCCATTTTTTTCCCATAAATGTCCTGCGATAATTGCTCCTATCACTCCTGCACTAAAGGCGATAAATGTCAAGTTTTTTAAGGAAAATTTATTATATGTTTTTTCGAGATATTGATACAGTTTATAACCATCATAAGGGGAGATTCGGTTATTAGAGAAGGTTCGATCGAAATGAACAAGGATAGTATTATCTTGATTAATATCATTAATAATTGTGGTTAAATAATGATAAAAATTCATAGTTAAATAGGAGGAATGAAAACCAGAGCAAATAATATAAAGTGATGAATCTAATGTCATAGAAAACTCAGTTTAAATAAAAATTTAACTCAATTTTGGTAGAAAATATCATAGTTTTTAACAATAATTGATTTTCTCATCATAAAAAATGCCTAAATTTATTGTCAGAAATTATCTTAAATTACTTTTCTGATCAATGCTCTTCGCTTATCATAGAATTTAGGTATAGACTTATTGGTCAAATTCTATAATTATCAAGATGCAAGACTTCACAGAGGGCAAAACTAAGAAAATCAAAAACCATTGGTTTAATCAATTATTGGCGGATGAATCCCCTCTGCAAAAAATCTTTGATTATCTCCCAGTGGCGATCGCATTTTCAGTTTCTCCTCCTGATTCTCGTATTCTTTACCTCAATTGCAGATTTACTAATTTATTTGGCTATACCATTGAAGATATTCCTAATCTCAATGATTGGTTTTCCTTAGCCTATGAAGACTCTAGTTACCGTGATTTTTGTTCTCATAAATGGATGAGAATGATTGATTCAGCCAAAAAAACCATAGAACAAATAAAACCCCAAGAATTTGAGATTTCTTGCAAAGATGGCTCTATAAAAAATGTTTTGATTGGTGCGAGAGTTCTAGGAAATTTTATTTTATCTTCTTTTGTTGATATAACCCCCATTAAGCAAAAAGAACAGGAATTAAAACAACTTCAAGAAGAATCTCGTCAAATCCTCAACCATGCCCCCATTGCCATTGCCAGTTATAATCTAACAGAAAATCCTGATATAATCTTTACGAATAAACGTTTTCATGAAATTTTTGGTTACGACAAGGAAGAAATACCCAAAGTTTCTAATTGGTTTCAAGAGGCTTACCCTGACGATCAATATCGACAAGAAATATTTAGCAAATGGGAAAACTTGATTGCGAAACAACGGGAAACAGGAAAACTCGAATATTTGCAATGCAAAGTAACGAATAAACAGGGTAAAGTATTAGATATTTTGTTTAGTGCGATCGAACTAGAGAATCAAATCATCGTCACTTGTCAGGATTTAACCCAAATAAAAACCGTTGAATCAGAACTAGAAGAAGCCCGTGAAAGCCTTGCTAAAACTGCTTTAGCTATTACAGAAGCGATTCCAGTGGGAACTTATACTATGGTGAAAAAACCAGAACAACCCCTCGCTTACTTTTCCTTTATGAGTGAGCGTTTTTTGGAATTATGTGGATTAGATCGTCAAGAAGCCGAATCAGATCCCCTTAAGGGCTTTGCCTGTGTACATCCTGAAGACTTTGATGCTTGGGTTGCCCTTAACACGGAAGCATTTGTAAACAAACAACCTTTTTACGGTGAAACCAGACTTATTGTTAATGGGGAAGTGCGTTGGATTACCGCCGAATCCATCCCTAGAGATCTTCCCGATGGTTCAATAGTATGGGAAGGAGTTTTAACAAATATTACTAAAACTAAACGCTATGAACAAGAATTAAAACAAGCACACATTGAAATCTCCCAGATGAATCGTATGTTAGAGGAGAAAGTTCAACAACGTACGATCGAATTAGAAACCAGTCGAGCTAAATTTCAAAGACTCTTAGACGATATAAGTGATAAATTTCTTATTTTTAGTCATACCGATTCTATTCTCACCTATGTTAGTAACAGTATCGAAAAGATTTTTGGTGTAAGTGCTGATGATGTTATCGGCAAATCATGGATTACCCAGATTAATTGGCTTCCTGAATATTTAGAAAAAGGTAACATTGAAATCCGTAGAATGATTGAGCAAAAGAATGATAGTCAAATAGAAATGTGCTTTATCCGTCCCGATGGAGAGCTAAAAACTATTAATGTTTTACAGCATCCCGTTTGGGATCAATCAGGCAAATTAATAGCCATAGAGGGATTAGTAGAAGATATTACTCAAAGTAAACAAGTTCTTACGGCATTAGAAAACAGTGAAGCCAAATATCGTACCTTTATCGAAACAGCTAACGACTTAATCTATAGTATTAATCCTGAAGGTAAGTTTACCTATTTATCTCCCAATACAGAAGATATTCTCGGTTTTGCACCCGAAGAATTAGAAGGGCTAAATTTCCCCGAAGTATTACATCCTGATGATGTTGCCCATTGTCAAGAATTTTTTGCTATCGTGATGGGTGGAGAAAAAAAAAGGGGTTTAGAATATCGAGTTATACATAAAGATGGTTCTTGGCGGTGGCATATCACAAGTGCTTCCCCCCAATTTAACGATCAAGGTGAAGTTATTGCCTTTCTTGGTTTTGCCTATGATATTACGGAACGCAAATTAGCGGAATTAAAACAACAACAACTCAATCAAGAATTAATTAAAGCTAATCGTCTCAAAGATGAATTTTTAGCCATGATGAGTCACGAATTGCGTACCCCCCTTAATGCGATTCTTGGCATGGCAGAAATTCTCCAAGAAAAAATCTATGGAGAGATGAATGTCCAACAAGAAAAAAGTATTAGCACGATCGAAAAAAGCGGAAAACATTTATTATCTCTCATTAACGATATTCTTGATGTCACTAAAATAGAAGCAGGAAAAATTGATCTTCATCTACAAAATGTCAAGGTTAATTCCTTATGCGAATCGAGTTTGGCTTTTATTAATCCTTTGGCACAGAAAAAACAAATTCAACTAAAAATGGTTTTACCCTTTCAAGCACCTAAAATTTATGCCGATGAAAATCGTATTCGTCAAGTTTTACTGAATTTATTAAATAACGCTGTGAAATTTACCCCCGCTCACGGTAAAGTTACATTGGAAGTCATCCCCCCTCCCCCCATTAATAAAGGAGATCAAGCGTCTAATCATCTGCGTTTTGTAGTGAAAGATACAGGCATTGGCATTGCCTCAGAAGATATAGAAAAATTATTTAAGCCTTTTGTGCAGATTGATAGTGCCTTAAATCGACAATATGAGGGTACAGGTTTAGGGTTGGTATTGGTGAAAAAGATTGTGGAATTACACGGCGGTAAAGTTAGTGTCACCAGTGAAGTGGGAGTCGGTAGTTGTTTCACCGTTGACTTACCGATTTCTCTTTCTCAAATTGGTGAGGAAATAAAAGATATGGGTGAGGATAGGGAAGATGAATCTTTAAAATATTCTAATAATCACATTAATATAAAAGAGTTCACGCAGAAAAAACCCTTAATTTTGTTGGCAGAGGATAATTCTGCTAATATCAAAAGTGTTAAAAGTTATTTAGAGGCAAAGGGTTATCATTTAATTATTGCTACTAACGGAGAAGAAGCGATTAATCTTATGGAGTCGGAAAAACCTGATCTGATCATTATGGATATACAAATGCCTAAGTTAAATGGTATTGAAGCTATTAAATCAGTTCGATCGAACCCTTTATTTAAAGATACCCCCATTATTGCCCTCACAGCTTTAGTGAGGGAAGAAGATAAGGAAAAATGCTTAAACGCAGGGGCGAATGAATATTTAAGTAAACCTGTTAGACTCAGACAACTATGGGAAATGATCGATCGTTTCCTAGAAACAAGATAAAGACTAGAGAAAATTTTTATCATTCTAAATTCTCAATTTCTCATCTTTCCACCTGTCTTCTTGTCCACCTGTCTTGTTTTTACCTTACTTGTCTTTTTGTCTTTGGATATTCACTATGTCGTTTTCGTTTCTGTTTCTACCGTCTCATCATCCTTGAATACGGCTTTTAACAAAGGAGGAGCGATAAATGTCGTCGCAATTACCATCACGATAATAGCGGCATCGGTAGCAGGAGATAATGCACCACTAGCTGAACCCACACCAGCAAACACTAATCCTACTTCTCCCCTTGGAATCATCCCTACACCAATGGCTAGTTTATTAATCTTATCTTGTCCCCAGAGAGTAAAGCCTGTAATTACTTTACCGACGATCGCCACCACAATCAAAAAGGAAGCAATAATTAAGCCTTCTCTATTACTAGGGATAGCAGGATTTAAGACACTTAAATCGGTTTTCGCACCGACACAAACAAAGAAAATAGGGACAAAAACATCCGCCACAGGAATAATTTGTTTTTCTAAATCCTTGCGTTTTTCCGTTTCTGCTAACACTAAACCCGCCGCAAAAGCTCCTAAAATCGCTTCTAATTGAATCACATTAGCGATGTAAGCCAAAATAAAGGCAAAAATTAAACCGACAATTAAAATATTGCCTCTGGTTTTCATGTTATTTACCATACTAACTAACCAAGGGCTAATCAAACGCCCAATTAAAATAGTACCAATCAGAAAAGTACCTGCGGCTATTACTAGGTAGATGATTTGACTAACTTGTACTTCCCCTGTTTTGGCTAAACTAGCCACTACTGCTAAGACAATAATTCCTAAAATATCGTCTAATACTGCCGCCCCGATGATAATTTGTCCTTCGGTAGAACTTAATTTACCTAATTCAGCTAATACTTTTGCTGTAATACCAATACTGGTAGCCGTTAGCGCCGCCCCTGCAAATATCGCAGGTACTGTGGGAAGATGAAATAAATAGACTAATCCTAGTGTACCTAAGACAAAAGGCGCAACTACCCCAACTACAGCTACGATCGCAGCCGAAGGACCAACTCTAATTAATTCTTTTAAATCAGACTCTAAACCAATCTCGAAAAGTAAGATAATTACCCCTAATTCCGAGAGAATTTCAATGACTTCACTCATGGTATGAAAAGTCACTTCTTCTGTACCCGGTGCAAGGTTAGCAGTAGTTTGCAATAAGTTGATAATCAGAGAATCTTCAGCCCCTAAACCGCCTTCGGGAAAGACTAATAATTTAAAAGCGGATACTCCAATAATTACACCCCCGACTAACTCCCCTAAAACAGAGGGAAGATTAACACGGGAGCATAATTCACCTCCTATTTTACTAGCGAAATAAATAACAACTAAACTTAATAATACACCTGCTAATATTAATGAAGGATCAGCAGTTTCTGTTTCTGATGCCATTGCTAAAACGGGATAATACCAAGGCATAAATTCTAATTACCTTTTTATCTAAAGTTTTCTTTGTGTTAGTTTAACCTTTAGAGTCAATAATTGATAACTATTAACAATTAGCAATTTACAACTAACCATTAAGAGTAACTTATCGTTACTTAATCGTGTTTAAGGATTTATTTCATCATTACTTTCTCAGTTTTAGCAATTTTTTCTTAAAAAACCAGCATTTTTACCTTAATTCTATTTCAAACGGTTTTGTATAATTTTATATATACAAAATTTATAAATCTTGATTTTTCATTACTTTACCTATTACCTCCCTTCATCACAATACTTTTTGTGCATTTCTTAATTATCATCATAATCTTCGTCAAATAATAATTCTTCAAGAATAAAACTTAATTCTTCTTCTTCCGATTGAAATATCTCGATTTTGCCAAAACTTTTTCTTTCTCCCACAAATAAAATAGGAGTTAAAGGGGTACAAATATTATATTTTTGCTCAAAACTATAAAAACTGGCTAAAAACTGTAATTCTTCAGGTTCAATTTCTGAAGCGTGTTCTTCAATTTCTAAACTTATTATGTTATTCTCTTCTAAAGGAGGTAATTCTCCATGGGCTGTTAAAATAAACCCCGTACGTTTGAGATAAAGGTTTAATTCTCCTAATACAGCTTTCGCATCGTCAAAAATAGCCTCTATTTCGTCACTATCTTCTACCATGACGGTTTCTTCATATTCTTCATCCTCGTCATCGTTGATTTCTTCTGTTAGAATTACGATCGCTAAGTCTATAGGCATTAACAAAACATAGGCTTTACCATCATACTCGATTTCGTTTTCTACATAACAAGAGAGCGATCGCCCTTCTTCATCATAGATAGTGACAATCTCGGTATCATCATATTGCCCACTTTCCGAAGAAAATTGAGAAGAAGACATAATTAATTTTAGTTAGAAACTACATTTCAATTGTTTGTAAGAATCACAATATCATGGTTTGAGATCTTAATAAAGAATTACTTAATAAATAACCTAGTTTACATCAGCTTCGATCGAATAGTGAATAATGAATAATGAATAGTGAATAATGAATAGTTTTTAATTCTTAATTCTGATTTTCCTAGTCTTCAGATTTATTCAGCAAACCCTATATAGACTCTACTTTCAGTTCGATGTAAGAATATCCGACTTAAGTAGGTTTCAGGTATAAAAAACGTTTTGGCTTATTTTTTTTTCGATCGAGACAAATTTTGTTACTATTAATCAGGTAATTTTTAGAGTGAATGTCAAGATATGGCGCTAATTGTCCAAAAATATGGTGGTAGTTCAGTAGGTTCAGTCGATCGAATTAAATCGGTGAGTCAAAGAATATATCGTACTGTCAAGGAAGGAAATCAAGTGGTGGTAGTAGTTTCCGCTATGGGGAAAACTACAGACGGCTTGGTGAAATTAGCCCAAGAAATTTCTAGTAATCCCTGTCGTCGAGAAATGGATATGTTACTCTCTACTGGCGAACAAGTTTCCATTTCTTTGTTGAGTATGGCACTACAGGAGATAGGACAACCAGCCATTTCCTTAACAGGCGCTCAAGTAGGCATCGTTACAGAAGCCAACCACAGCAAAGCCCGAATTTTAGAGATTAAGCCCGATCGAATTAACAGAGAATTACAACAAGGAAAAGTAGTTGTGGTAGCTGGTTTTCAGGGTATCACCAATTTAACTGACTTTGAAATTACTACCCTTGGGAGAGGAGGCTCAGATACTTCCGCCGTAGCCTTAGCCGTAGCCCTTCAAGCGGATTGCTGTGAAATATACACAGATGTACCCGGTATTTTAACCACTGATCCCAGAATTGTACCTTCCGCTAAATTAATGGATGAGATTACTAGCGATGAAATGCTAGAGTTAGCTAGTCTTGGGGCAAAAGTTTTACATCCTCGTGCAGTGGAAATTGCCCGTAATTTTGGCATGGAGTTAGTAGTAAAATCCAGTTGGACTGATGATGCAGGTACAAAAGTTATCTCTCCTCCTGCTCAAGGTAAACCCCTTGTAGGTTTAGAAATTACTAAGGCTGTAGATGCGGTGCAATTTGACTCAGATCAAGCTAAAATAGCCCTTTTGAGGGTTGCCGATCGACCGGGGATAGCGGCGAAACTTTTTGGGGAAATTGCCCGTCAAAATGTCGATGTTGACTTAATCATACAATCCATCCACGAAGGTAATAGTAACGATATTGCCTTTACAGTAGTCAAAGGTGTTTTACCCCATGCCGAATCTGTGGCTATGGCGATCGCCCCTATTTTAGATGAAAACGGCAATACAGACATCTTAGTAGAAAAGAAAATCGCTAAAATTGCTATTGCGGGTGCGGGTATGATTGGAAGACCGGGTATTGCGGCAAAAATGTTCCAATCTTTAGCCTCCGCAGGAGTCAATATTCAGATGATTTCCACCTCTGAGGTTAAGGTTAGTTGTATTGTAGCTCAAGATGAGTTCGATCGAGCCATCAATGCTTTATGTGAGGCATTCGACATCGACTCCTCCAATATCAGCTACCATGAAAAACAAGACAGTACTTTAGTACCAGTTAGGGGGGTTGCCTTAGATCAAAATCAAGCACAATTAGCGATATTATTCGTACCAGATGTACCCGGTATGGCGGCGAAAGTGTTTACCGTGTTATCGGAGGAAAATATCAGCGTTGACATGATTATTCAATCCCAAAGGTGTCGCATTGTCGATGGAATCCCCATGCGTGATATTGCCTTTACCGTAGCGCAACAGGATGCTCAACAGGCAAAAGAAGCCCTTTATCGACTACAATCTGAGATTAAATTCAAAGAGATTAGCGTGGATACCAACATTGCTAAAGTAAGTATAGTTGGTTCGGGCATGGTTGGTTCACCGGGTGTTGCGGCTAAATTTTTTGAGGCTTTGGCAAAAGAAAGCATCAATATCTCTATGATTACCACATCGGAGATTAAAATTAGTTGTGTAGTGGCAGAATCTCAGGGCATTCAAGCCTTAAAAGCGGTACATGAAGCCTTCAGTTTAAGTGGTGACACCACATTAGAAGTACCAT
The DNA here is from genome assembly GCF_050753365.1 of Geminocystis sp. CENA526. Taxonomy (NCBI): domain Bacteria; kingdom Bacillati; phylum Cyanobacteriota; class Cyanophyceae; order Chroococcales; family Geminocystaceae; genus Geminocystis; species Geminocystis sp. CENA526. The sequence goes on along the minus strand of NZ_JBLZFY010000050.1, from coordinate 94 downwards.
CAAAAGAATAATTGACACTCCCACCCATGAATGACAGTGAATAGTGAATAGTGAATAGTGAATAGTGAATAGTGAATAGTGAATAGTGAATAGT
>NZ_JBLZFY010000049.1:0-30502 GCF_050753365.1 Geminocystis sp. CENA526 | reverse complement strand
AACAAAACAGGAGGAGGAAGAGGGGGAAGAGGAGGAAGAAAATAATTTAAAACCATTTCTAATTCTTCATTCTTCATTCTTCATTCTTCATTCTGAATGAGATTATAATAATGAAAGAGACTATTATTATGTAAATTGAAAATAGCTGTGCGTTGGCAAAAACCCGTAAAAATTGACTTAAATTGCGAATATCCTTGCCCTTGTCGTCGCAAAGGGCGATTATTACCTATTATCTTAACGGAAGCTATGGGGTGCGATCGATGTCAACAAATTTTTGTGGTAACGGATAAAGAAGAGTGTATCGAACAACTAAATCCGAGTTATCCTTATAAAAAAAAATGGCGTTGGAATGGTAAACGATGGATTTTTGCCCAAAAACCTTGGCAAGAAAGTTACTTTTATTTTATGATTAGCTGTTTTCTAGCTTGTCTCCTAGTTAGTACACCTTTACTAATAACTCTAACTGGTGGATTTCAGCTAATTTCTGGTATCATTGTAGGGTTAATTTTAATCTTATTATCTATTTCTTTGTGGTTAGCCTATCATCGTTAAATGAAAGTAGGAAATAGGTAATAGGTAATAGGTAATAGGTAATAGGTAATAGTGGAATATTTGTATTTTGTACTTTTTGTGCTTAGTTTTTGAGTAAAAACTGCTCACTATGAGTGTTAATGTAGCCTGTCTAAACCATTGATTTTAATAGTTTTCCTATCTTCAAGCAAATCCTAGTTAAGATAAAAAAATGAAAGATAATTCCACTGACAAAACCACTCATATTGTACGACAAGCCCATCAAGCCTTTGTACAGATGAGTAATATTAAAGGTGTTGAACGTTCTCATGCCGTGTTACTAATGGCAACCAAATTAGAAGAATGCTTAGATGATATTTTACAGGCTAATACCCTTGATTTGGAAATTAGCAAGGAAATGGCTGTGCCAGATTTAATTCTGGAGTGGCTAAAATTAACTCCTCAACGATTACAAACCTCGATCGAAATCTTAAAGACATTAGCCGAATTACCTGATCCGTTTCAAAAAGTAATCAATTCACCTTATCAAGTAACCTACTGTCAAAATTACTCTCAATTAATGCCTTTAGGGGTAATTGCTTTCATTTACGAAGCCTTGCCAGAGTTAGCGATTATTACTGCTGGATTAGCTACCAAAACAGGAAATAGCTTAATTTTGAGAGGAAGCAGTGATGCTAGTAATACTAATACCATTATCACCCAAGTTTTACAAGTTGCCTTAGAAGATGCTAATTTCCCTTCTGGTTGTTTACAGTTTCTCCCCTCCGAAGAAGGCTATTCCATCGAAGATTTAGTAACATTAGATCAATATATTAACCTAATTATCCCCTACGGACGACCGAGTTTAATTCAGAAAGTAACTCAATTAGCCACCGCTCCCGTGTTAAAATCAGCTATAGCTAATTGTGGACTATATTGGTCATCTTCTAGTGATTTAGATTTAGTGCGTCACGTTATAATCGACAGTTACAAGAGTATTCCCGATCGAGTCAATGCCATAGAAAAAGTTTTAATCAACAAAAATCATAGCTCTAATTCGATCGTAAGACTATTTAATCATCTCAAGGAGCAAAAATTAAATCTGTTAGGAGATGAAAGTTTAGTAGCTGAGTTTCCCGACTATCTTACCCTAGCGAAACCTTATCATTGGCAACAACCCTTATTTAATCATCGTATCGCTTTTCGTATTGTTGATGATCTTGATAGTGCCATTACATGGATGAATGAATATAGTAGTGGTCATGCTAACTGCATTGTAACAGATTCTTACCAAGAAGGAAGAACTTTCGCGATGGAAATTGACAGCGCCTTAGTTTATGTTAATTCTTCTCCTCGTTTTTACCGCTATTTACCCGGTAGCAACTCTGTTTTTCTCGGTATTTCTAGTCAAAAAGGACATCGCCGAGGGTTAATCAGTTTAGAAACCTTTACTACCCAGAAACAAATTGTTATGGGTAACGCCGAAACTTCTCCTATCTCTTATGGAATAGGTGATGGTGAATAGTGAATAGTGAATAGTGGATTTTTGGTAACAAGATAATTATTTTTTTATCTGATGTCTCTCTGATAGTCGCTTTAGCAGACTTTTACTATTAGCATTGAAATTTATTTCAATGTGAGTTATGAATTAACATCTCAATTCTCAATTCCTAATTAATGAAAACTAATTTACAAGTCAAAAACATTCGTCAAATTATCCCCATTATCTTCATAATTGTCTTATTTTCAATTTCCATAATGGCGATCGTATCAGAATTAAAAAAAGATAGTATTGAATCAGTATGGTTATATCTTCAAAATATTCCTCGTGGGCATAAAATCAATGCCTTAGCGATGACAATTTTAGGCTATGGATTGATGACGGGCTATGATTGGTTAGGATTTGCCCATATTCGTCAAAAACTTTCGGCTTGGAAAATTGGCTTTACCGCTTTTATTAGCTATGCCGTAGGCAATACCGTTGGTTTTAGTGTGTTTTCTGGTACAGCTATTCGTTATCATTATTACGGTTTATGGGGTGTCTCCAATATCAAAATTGCGGAATTAGTTGTCTTCACTCACCTTACTTTTTGGCTAGGATTACTCAGTATTGGAGGTACTGTATCATTAATTGATCCTTTAACTTTACCTTCTGTTCTCAAATTACCCTTTGATTCTATCCATCCCATTGGATATATTTTTCTCTCCCTTGTCATTATTTATTTTATTCTTAGTGTCACCCTTAAACATCCCATTCCTTTTAAAGACGAAGAAATAACTTTTCCTAAACCTATCATTTCGATCGGTACAATTATAGTAGCAGGATTAGACTGGGGATTAGCGGCTGGAGTGCTATATTCACTATTACCTATCAATCACTCCATGTCTTATATCGGCTTTTTTGGTATTTATATCATCGCCCTAACCGCAGGATTAATCAGTAACGTGCCGGGGGGATTGGGAGTATTTGAAACGGTGATATTATATTTACGCCCTGAATCTATCTCCTCATCGGATACTTTAGGGGGATTAATTGCTTATCGTATCATTTATTTTTTCATTCCTTTGATTGTCGCCTTAGCTTTGATTGGTATTCAAGCATTAAAAAACAAAAATAGTTAGGGGTTTGCGAAAAATGTTTTTTGATGAAGGTGGGCAAAATGTTTTTTGATGGGGATGGGCAGAATAATATTCTGCCCCTACAGTATATCGTAGAGGTTGAACACTGTTCAACCCACCCCCTCCCAAATCTTTCTATATTTCAATCATTTGATGCTCAAAAATTAACCGATAGGGGGTGCTAAAAATTTGAAGAGGAGAGTAATAACCGCTAAAATTAAGCCACTGACAATACTGATCAAAATTCCTCTGTTAGTAAACTCAAGGTTATCAATCCTTTTGTTTGTATCGTCTAACCTTTTGCCTAATCCATTGACATCGCTTTTAATCGTAGCTATATCTATCTTCATGTCATTCAATTTACCATCTAATAGTTGATAGCGATTGTCTATTTTTTCGTTGATTTGCTCAAATTTAGAGTTAATTAAATCTTTTAATTCTCTTAAATCATTATCTGTGGTTGTACTCATGCTAAACTCCTATTATGGATAATTCTTGTTAGGGGTAATTGCTTCTTATTTTTACTCCTAACTTTAATTCTACTCTCAAAGTGCTTGATGTTGGGATTATTCGATCGAGCAAACATAAAACAAAAAACAATTAAAGTCTTGTTTGCCATTACCTTTGGCAACTCTACTGAAACTCGCTTTATAGTGTGAGTCTTCTTTGTACATTTAAGATAAAATTAAGACTTGTTAATATTTATTATTTTACAATCAGTAATAGTTATGGTTTATGGTTGATAGTCTCATCCTGACTATGACATACAGTAAAAATATGTTTAAAATTTGTAGGAGTTAACATTTTGGACAATCAGAAAGAAAAAATTTTAGTGGTGGATGATGAAGCAAGTATTCGCCGTATTTTAGAAACTCGTTTATCCATGATTGGTTATGATGTCGTCACTGCCGCCGATGGAGAAGATGCGATCGCTACATTTCATGCTACTCAACCAGATTTAGTGGTATTAGACGTAATGATGCCCAAGTTAGACGGTTATGGGGTATGTCAGGAATTGCGCAAGGAGTCTGATATTCCGATTATTATGTTAACTGCTTTAGGGGATGTTGCCGATCGAATTACAGGTTTGGAATTGGGCGCTGACGACTATGTAGTCAAACCCTTTTCTCCCAAAGAATTAGAAGCTCGTATTCGTTCTGTACTGCGTAGAATAGATAAAACAGGCACTGCGGGAATCCCTAGTTCTGGTGTAATTTCTGTTAATGCTATTCGTATTGACACAAACAAAAGACAAGTGTATAAAGGAGAGCAACGCATTCGCTTAACAGGTATGGAGTTTAGCTTATTAGAATTGTTAGTCAGTAAATCGGGAGAAGCCTTTTCTCGATCGGAAATATTACAGGAAGTCTGGGGCTATACTCCTGAACGTCATGTGGACACAAGAGTAGTGGATGTTCATGTATCTCGCTTAAGAGCTAAATTAGAAGAAGATCCTAGTAATCCTGAACTTATTTTAACAGCAAGAGGTACTGGTTATCTTTTTCAACGCATTTTAGAGCCGGGGGAGAAGAAACCCAGTTAGAAGACTAGGAGGCTAGAAGACTAGGAGACGAGGAGAAAATTCACTTAATTCTTAATTGTTAATTCTCAAGATGTCTCGAAAAGAAGAAAATCAATTTATTCAAAATTTACCTTTAGTAGCTGGTATTTTAGGGGGGTTTTTGTTGATGATTAATCGTTTAAGCACTCCCACTGTCTTAGATTCTCAAGCTCGATCGGATGCTCTGGGGGTGATTCTTTGTGCTATGCTTCTTTTGACAAGCATTTTGTTACGACAAATAAAATCTGTGCCTCCCCAAAGCGTTACTTTAATCGGAAAAGAAGGCATGGAATTTGCTACTGATTTGTCTGAAACCGTGAAAACTGAATTAGCATGGGCTAGTCATCTTATCCTTAATAATACCGTTACTAAGTCGATCGTGATTTATTATCAAGGAAAAATTCTGTTACGGCGAGGCATTTTAGGAGAGAAAAATATCGTTAATGTTGGCACGATTTTACAACGAGTAATGACAACTCAAAAACCTGTTTACTTAGTCGATTTAAAACACTACCCCGCCAAGATAGAGTTTGATTATTTACCTGATAATATTCAAGGATTAATTTGTCTTCCTTTACAAAATCAAGGAGCGGTTATCGTAGCGACAAATATTCCTCGTAGTTATACTAAACAAGATGAGGCATGGATTGAAGGCATTACGGAAAAAATTGCTCTCACTCTACAACAAAGTTGGAGATTATAGTCAAAAAAAGGAAGAATAGCTGACAGATTTGATAGATTACCAGATTGGACGATCGAAATTTTATCACCAAATCAAAGTTTAATGAAAGTGTTAGATAAATTGCTTTTTTGTTCGGAAAATGGTACTCATTTAGGTTGGTTAATTAATCCCGAAGATGAAACAATTTTAGTGGTATTTAGTGACCAAAAAGTTAAAATTTTTCAAGATGATAATATTTTACCCGTATTAGATAACATAGAACTAAATTTAACCGTTAATGATATTTTTAATTGGCTCAATATTTAATGGTAATTTATTTTTCGATATATAAAGACAGGGTAGTTCATAAGAAAATTTATCATACTTAAAGCAAGTGAGGCATTAATTCGATCGAACTGAGGTTAGAATATATGTTAACTCATTATCTAATAGAGTATTGTCTATTCTCAATTTGAATTTCTCTCTTATTACACTATGAATCGCTCTACTTCCACCGATGAAATCTCCCGTTATTATACGAAATCAAACGATCGATGGTGGGAATTTTTTACCTTTTCTAGTCTTTTTATTTTAGCGATTATTTTATATACTTTTCATTTAGGTAATGTACCCTTGAGAGACTGGGATGAAGGTACTTTTGCTCAAGTCGCTAAGGAAATTTATGAGTCTTCCTTTCGTGATTGGCGTTGGCTTTTTCCTACCATTTGGGGTGAGCCTTATTTGAATAAACCTCCCTTAATTCATAGTTTGACGGCGTTGGTTTATAGCTTTTTTGGTGTCAGTGAATTTTCCACTCGTATCGTGGGCGCTTCTTTAACGGCTTTATCTGTGCCTTTGCTTTATGGGGTGGCAAGAGAATTATTTTTACCTCGTTATTATGCCTTTTTTTCGGCTTTGGTTTATCTAACTACTATGCCAGTGGTGAGACATGGAAGATTAGCAATGCTTGATGGTGCAGTGTTATGCTTTCAAATGTTGATGATGTTATTCGTCTTAAAAGCCAGAAGGGATTTGAGATATGCTTTACCTGCGGGAATTGCTTTTGGCTTGATTTGTTTAAGTAAGGGGTGGATGTTAGGATTATTATTAGGTTCGATCGTACTCTTATTTTTAATGTGGGATACTCCCCGTTTAATTTCTTCTGTCTATCTCTGGTGTGGACTCTTTTTAGGTATATTACCTGTTATTGCTTGGCAAGTTGCCCAATATTTCCACTATGGTGAACAGTTTATCAATACTTCCGTCAAAGATCAATCCCTCGATCGAGTTTTTACCGCCGTAGAAGGGCATCAAGGGGCGATTTGGTATTATGTGATGGAGTTGCTAAAATATCCTCACCCTTGGATTTTTATTGCCATTGCAGGTATCGTCATCGCATGGCAAAATCGTAATTGGAGTTGGGCAAAATTTATTTTAGTGTGGAGTCTTACTTACCTAGTCGCCGTTTCGGTTATGGGTACTAAACTCCCATGGTATATTATGCCTATATATCCTGCACTTTCGATCGCTTCGGGGGTGGCTTTAGCAGAAATTAAATCTTTACCCTCTTTTATGAATTATCCTAAATGGTGGGGAGGTTTATTTGGTTTTCTCTGTTTTACCCTCACCGCAGGATTTTGCTACTTTCTCTTGACTCAACCTCAAAATCAACATTTATTAACTCTTTTGGCTTTGTTAGGTACAACTTTTTTCCTGACTACCATTTTAATCGTCAAAAAAGATTTACAATTTATCGGTGTTTTATTTTGGGGAATGTATGTGTCATTGATGGTGTTTTTTAGTTCTAATTATTGGTTATGGGAATTAAATGAAGCATATCCTGTTAAACCCATTGCTGAAATTGTTAAACAAGAAATTCCCCCTCAAGAAAGTGTCTATATCTCTTTTGATTACGATCGACCTTCCATGAATTTTTATAGTGAAAGAAGGGTAATACCTGTTAACCTAGAAAAGATGGAAGAATTAATGAAATATCCATCATACCTATTAATTGATCAAAAAAATCTGACTCAACTTGATTTAATTGCAGAAAAAAATCATTATTGTTATCCAACAGAAAATCTTGATCCTTTAATTAGTATAAGTTCTATGGGCAATTGTTGGGAAAAGATTAATATTCCCTCATCGCAATTTACATTATTAAAACCAATTAAATGAAATATTATAAACCTTCAGATAATTTAATCAAAAAATTTTTTATTCATGCACAAAAAAGAGGAATTAAACATTTTATCATCGGTTTATTATGGTTTATATTCTGGATGATAAGTTATCTCATCAGTATTTTTATCCAACCAGAATTAATCTTTATTCCGATGTTATTTAACTTGCCCTTAGCTTGTTTTTTTTTAGTAGGAATAATTTTAGAAACTCTATTTATTTACTATTCTAATATCGATTCATACTATGATATTTTCGGCAAAATATTTGTCTTATTATTCGCCTATGGATTTAATTATTATTATCGAGAATTTATTTATCAAGAAGTCAAACCTTTACTAAGAAAACTCAAATCAAGATTTAAAGAATTTTGGATGTGGTTACTTCCTTGGTTCACTTTAGTCTATATTATGGGAAGACTTAGTGCGATAATAGAATAGATTTTATCCATTCATTCTCAAAAAGAGGGCTTTAGCCCTTACTACAAACCCATTAAAAACATAAAAACACAGGCAAGATGCCTGTTTTACAGTTTAATTTGTGGTAATGGCTTGTTTGAGTTGACGGCATAAAGTTGCTAATTCCTCTAATCCCTTCGCTCGATCGACATTCGCAAGTTTCTTTACAAAAGCACTACCAACAATCACCCCATCTGCACCCCATTGTTTCATTTGTAGGGCTTGAGAAGGTTCAGATATACCAAAGCCTACGCCGATGGGTTTATCGGTGACAGTTTTTAGTTTACTGATTAAGTCTTCTACTCTGGCTTCTACGTTCGATCGAACTCCTGTTACACCCGTAACACTAACCAGATAAATAAAACCTTGAGAATTGAGCGCAATCTGTTCGATTCTTTCCATAGGAGAAGTTGGCGCAACTAAAAGAGTTACTTCAATGCCGTATTTTTGAGCAACGTCAAGGAAACTTTCGGCTTCCTCAAGGGGTAAATCTGGCACAACTAAACCTTTGACTCCTACTTGTGCAATAGTAGAAATAAAGTTCTCAACCCCTCGATAAAAAATAGGGTTATAGTAAGTAAATAAAATAATAGGAATCTCTACGGTAAGATTTTTGACTATATTCAGGACATCATCTAAGGTGACACCGTTTTTTAAAGCACGAGTAGCAGCCGCTTGAATTACAGGTCCATCCGCTAAAGGATCAGAATAGGGTACTCCTAATTCAATCATATCTGCGCCTTCTTGGGCAAGAAGTTCGATCGCCTTAACGGTGGTTTCCAAATCTGGATCACCTGCTGTAATAAAAGGTATTAAAGCACATTGAGACTTTTGTTTAAGTTCGTTGAAACGTTGAGAAACTGAAACCATAATGAATAATGAATAGTGAATAATGAATAGTGAATAGACATCTCCAAAAATTATTTTTAATTGGTTCGTAGTAAGGGCTTCAGCCCTTAAAATCTTAATTAATGGAGAAGTCTAATAGTGAATAGTGAATAGAGTCGCTTTAGCAGACGGTAGCTATTAGACGTCAGATTGCTTCGTGCCTCGCAACGCTGAGCGATTTATTACACGGCGTGTTATTGATTAACGACTAAAACTATTCTTAATTGTTAATTCCTAATTCTTAATTCCTCATTACTCATTTCTGATTACCTTATTTTCTGAATCTGAATTTTCCATAAGTTTGGCAATTTCTTCAGGAGACATTTTTTCTAACTGCTTGGCAAAAAAAGCATCGTCATAATCTTTGACTTGCTTATGATAAGTCATGTTATTGGTAAAAACTCGAAATAAATAGGTTAAAACCCATCCAATTAAGCCTAAAACTAATAATCCTTGACTCCAAATTCCCGCTTGAGTAGCGTCAAATCCGATCGAAACAAAGCCATAATAAACTATACCACCTAGGAAAAACACCCCCAAGGCGATCAAAATAGCATCAATTCTTCTCATTATGTTTACTTAAAAACTGTTATATTTTTTAGCGAAAATCCCTCTTATTAAAGGATTTAGCTTGTTACCCATTCAAATCACAATATCAGGTTCGTTAAATCTATTATTGAAATAAGTAATTTTATTGTTGGGTTTCGTTGTCTCAACCCAACCTACGAATTTTGAATTTAACTAATTTGGCGACGACGAGGGCGAAAATTGAGAAAAGGGCTTAATAATAGCATTCCGGGGAAAGAAAAGAACACCATAAAATACATAAATCCTCTCTCAAAGGAACTCGCTACATACCAACGTTGATTCAAATAAAAATAGACTCCAGCAGGAAGTATTAATAAATATAAGCCACTTAGACTTAAATAAAGAATACCCGTAATAATCGTTTCTAAGTCGATATTTTCTATGTTTAGTAGGTTTTCCATAATGGTTAATAAAGTGATAATTTAATGATTACAGTTTGCTAACACTAGATGTGTTGTTATGTCATTGCGAGGTACGAAGCAATCTTAACTACCTTAATTTTTAATAAAAATGCTTAATTTCTATTGATCATAGTTGATTTTTTTACAAAAATGCAAGGTTAAAAAAACAAGAAATCATAATTTTCCCACCGTAAAACGGGCATCTTGCCCGTAATTAGATGGATTACTGTACTTCCCACCAACCGAAAGCGGGTCCGACAAATCTAATGACAACCCAAGCAGAGGCTAAAAGTCCAATGCCTACCCATGCACCACGGGTAGTTAATTTATAAGCGTCTTCGGCTTGTTTTTTGCTCAACGGCAACCACGATAAAAAGCGCTCTTCTTTACCGTAATCATCCCCTAAAGTTTGTTTTCTTCTTTTTGATTCACCCATGTTGATTAATTTGTAATAAATTAAGTTTTGAATAATTATAAATACAGATTGAGATTAACTTTTTCAAGTTTGGCTTGAGATTGCTTCAGGTTGCTTCGTTGCCTCCCAACGCTACGCGCCTCACCGCAATGACATAATTACTTTTTACTTATTCCTCATTACTCATTACTCATTACTCATTACTCATTACTCATTACTCATTACTCATTACTCATTACTCATTACTCATTACTCATTACTCATTCCTCATTACTCATTACTCATTTAAAGCCCAGTTGACGAGAGTTCGCACGGCAAAGCCTGTACCCCCTTCGTTGTCAATAGCGGTGGGTTTTTCTGCCCAAACTGGTCCTGCTATGTCTAAGTGTACCCAAGGGGTATGTTTGACGAATTGTTGTAAAAATAGGGCGGCAGTAATTGAGCCTCCTGCACGAGAGCCTGTATTTTTCATGTCGGCGATCGAGGACTTCATTTGCTCAAAGTATTTATTTTCTAAGGGCATTTGCCAGAATTTTTCCCCTGCGGTTTGAGAGGCATTTTTTAACTCATTAGCTAAATCGTCATCCGTTGTCCATAATCCAGCGATGTCGTTGCCTAATGCTACAATACAAGCTCCTGTTAAGGTAGCTAAATCCACTATGGCATCTACTTTCAATTTGTCCGCATAAACAAGGGCATCAGCGAGGGTTAAACGCCCTTCAGCATCGGTGTTGTTGACTTCGATCGTTTTGCCATTGGAAGCGGTTAAAATGTCTCCGGGGTGCATGGCTTTACCGCTAATCATGTTTTCGGTGACGGCACTGATAAAGTGAATTTCTACGTCTGGTTTCAACTGTGCGATCGATTTCGCCGCCCCAAAGGTTGCTGCTGCACCGCCCATGTCCATTTTCATGGTTTCGATGCCACTACCGCTCACTTTCAGATTTAAACCGCCTGAATCGAAGGTTAAACCCTTGCCAACTATTGCCAATTTGCGTTTGGGTGTGTTTTGGGGTTTATAGACGAGATGGATAAATTTAGGGGGTAAATCCGAGGCTTTTGCCACTCCTAAAAATGATCCCATACCTAATTTTTCGCAGTCCTCTTGTTCTAAAATGGTTAATTCTAAACCGTATTCAGAAGCGAGATTTTGTGCCATTTCAGCCATAGTGAGGGGATTAATGACGTTAGCGGGGGCGTTAACTAATTCTCTAGCTAAAATGACTCCTGATGTAATTTTTTGAGCTTTTTCAATGGCATTTTGAGAAGTCGATAAGTCGAGTAATTCCACCGTTTCCAGACTGATGCTGTTGTCTTCGGTGTCAGATTTAAAGCGGTTATCTTGATGTAAGGCTAAAATAACTCCTTCGGTGATGACTTGGGCTAATATTTCATCATCATAGTTTTCATGATTGAGGGCGATCGATAATGTTTTTAACTTCGCTTTTTTTGCTACCCTAGCGATACTTCCTCCTGCTTGACGAAAAGTGTCTAAACACGAGTCTTCTTCTTTACCTAAACCGACTAATATGATTTTACGCAAAGGGCTTTTGCCACCGATACGTTCGATCGAGGTAGTACCAATTTTGCCTTTAAAATCGGTATCGGCGATTAATTCTGTGAGAATGCCGTCTAATTTATTATCTAATAGTTTTAAATCTGGAGGAAGTTCTAGTTTTTCGGCAAACAAACCGATGGCAAGGGCATCCCCTGTCCAATCTAATTTAGAAATATTATTAATTTTAATTTCCATAATCTGGTTTTAGCTAAATATATTTTTTAGGTTCGATCGATTATTTACTAATTTAGCTTAGATGTGCCATGATTACACGAAAAAAGCAATGTTAATGAGAAATTTCGGTTATACTTTACGGGATGCTGATAAATTGACGATCGAAAGGACTAAAATAAGACTAAAAAGGACTAATCCCATAGTAGAAGCATAATTAAAATCTAAATCCCTAAAGGCTTTTTCGTAAAGATAATAAACTACAGTTTTTGTAGCATTACGAGGACCACCTTGAGTTAATAAGTATATTTCTTCAAATACTTTTGTAGCACTCAAGGCGGAAATTACAGCCACTAAAAAAATATAGGGTTTCATCAAAGGAACTGTAATATCCCAGTGCTTTCGCCAACCATCTGAACCCTCGATCGAAGCCGCCTCATACAATTCAGGAGAAATCCCCTGCAATCCTGCTAAATAGATCACCATGTAATATCCCAATCCTTTCCAAATGGTAACAATCATCACGCTCCAGATTGCCCAATCAGCACTGGTTAGCCAAGGAATACCCGACTGAAAACCGATACTAAACAAAAATTGGTTTAAAATGCCATTTGACCAATAAATCGCTCTCCAAGCTAATCCTGCTACCACCATTGAAACCACGACAGGAGTATAGTAAGCTGTGCGAAACCAATTAATGCCCTTCAATTTTTGATTAACAACGATAGCTAACCCAAGGGAAAGAATTACCAAAGGGGGTACAACTCCCACAAGATAAATAAGAGTATTAATCATCGTTTGACGAAATAACTTATCTTCTGCTAATCGCTTAAAATTAGCTAATCCTACCCATTCAGGGGGTTGAGTCAAATCATAGCCAAACTGTGAAAAACTTAAGGAGAAGGCTTGTATTGCAGGATAAAAAACAATAATGGTGAGAATAATTAAAGCTGGAGTTAGAAAAAAATAAGGAGTGAGATTTCTTTTCATTCAAGGATAAGGTAATGAGTAATAAGCAGTTTTTTCAATTTATTTATTATTTATAAACTGATAAGATCGAGTATAATTTGTTTAAGCCAATGACGAAAATAAACCTTACAAAAGCTAGGTAAAAACATCTAGCCAACAAATTGGCCATTTAAAAGATTTACTATTTGAGGCAGGATGTGATGATGCGACTTTATCATTTTCTAATGGTATTACTTATTTAGAGTTCGATCGAGATGGTGATCAATTTTTCACAGTTTTAAATAGTGCTATTAAACAAGTAGAAAGTATTAATGATATATCTGTTATTAAACATATAACTCATGAGGATTTAGTTACAAAATAACGATCGTTTGATTTTGCTTGATTCAAGCTGATTTACTTTAAATTTCTCTTGACATCATTATTGCATAAGCAATGTACGGTAAAATATAGCTTTACATCGAATTTATCATAATTCCTATATTAATGTCCACATTAACCACTAAAAATATTAACTTTCCTTTAACCGCCGTCATCGGGCAACAAGCCATTAAAACCGCTTTACTACTCGCCGCCGTTGATCCTCGATTGGGGGGAGTGGCGATCGCAGGAAAACGGGGTACAGCTAAATCAGTTATGGCTAGGGGAATCCATGCTCTATTACCGCCGATCGAAATCATCAAAGATAATCGCTTTAATTGCGATCCCCAAAATTCCGAAGATTGGGATACCGACACATGGCAACAATACGCTGATACCGATCCTGCTCAAATCCCCACAGAAGTAATCAAAGCCCCTTTTGTGCAAATACCTTTAGGCGTTACCGAAGACAGGCTTTTAGGTTCGGTGGATGTGGAGCAATCTGTGCAAAGAGGAGAACCAGTATTTCAACCCGGATTGTTAGCACAGGCACACCGAGGGGTTTTATATATCGATGAAATCAACTTGTTAGATGATCAAATCGCTAATCAACTTTTAACGGTTTTGACTGAGGGCAAAAATCAGATTGAACGGGAAGGCATCAGTTTTGCGCATCCATGCAAACCTTTACTCATTGCTACCTACAACCCCGAAGAAGGTGTATTAAGAGAACATTTGCTCGATCGAATTGCCATCGCCCTGAGTGCTGATGGTGTGTTAGCCCTCGATGAAAGAGTCCAAGCGGTGGATCAAGTTATCGATTATGCGTCATCCCCCGTGAAATTCCTTGAACAGTATGACGAAGATATGGACGCTCTGAAAACTGAGATTATCCTTGCAAGGGAGTGGCTCAAAGAAGTAAAAATCACTCCCGAACAAATCAAATACTTAGTAGAAGAAGCCCTGAGAGGTGGAGTAGAAGGACATCGAGCCGAGATTTTTGCCGTCAGAGTCGCTATGGCGGCAGCGGCATTGGAAGGACGAAATAACGTTAGTGCTGATGATCTACGCAAAGCCGTGGAATTAGTGATTGTGCCTCGATCGACTATCATGCAAACACCTCCTGATGATCAAATGCAACCTCCTCCTCCTCCCCCACCACCACAACCCCAAGATCAAGGAGAGGAAGAAGGGGAAGAAGAAAAAGAGGAGGAAAACGAAGATAATAAAGATAATGAAAATCAAGAACAAGATAATACTCCCCAAATTCCAGAGGAGTTTGTTTTCGATATTGAAGGAGTGATTTTAGACCCCAGTGTGCTATATTTTGCTCAACAAATGCAAAGACAGGGTAAATCGGGCGCTCGTAATATGATTTTCAGTGACGATCGAGGACGCTATATTAAGCCCATGTTACCAAGGGGGAAAGTAAGACGTATCGCCGTTGATGCCACTTTGAGGGCGGCTGCACCCTACCAAAAAAGTCGCAGGGAACGCAATCCTAATCGCCGTGTTATCGTGGAACAGGGAGATTTGAGGTCAAAACGTCTGGCTAGGAAAGCAGGGGCTTTAATCGTCTTTGTGGTGGATGCTTCGGGATCGATGGCACTTAATCGAATGCAGTCGGCAAAGGGGGCGGTAATGCGGTTATTAACGGAAGCCTACGAAAATCGAGATCAGGTGGCGTTAATTCCCTTCCGAGGTGAACAAGCTGATGTATTATTACCTCCGACTCGTTCCATTACTTTAGCCCGTACCCGTTTGGAAACCCTGCCCTGCGGTGGTGGTTCGCCGTTATCCCATGCCTTAACTCAGGCGGTTCATGTGGGGGTAAATGCCCAGATGTCGGGAGATATTGGACAGGTTGTCATTGTGGCAATTACAGACGGAAGGGGTAATATTCCTTTAGCTCGATCGTTGGGTGAAACCCTTGAGGAAGGGGAAAAACCTGATATTAAGGCGGAATTGTTGGATATTGCCACGAAAATCCGTGCTATGGGCATGAAATTGTTAGTTATCGACACCGAGAAGAAGTTTGTTTCTACGGGCTTCGGTAAGGAGTTGGCAAAACAGGCTGGAGGTACTTACTATCAGTTACCCAAGGCTACAGATCAGGCGATCGCTAATATGGCAAAGGGTGCGATTAGTGAAATGAGGTAGATTAATTTGGGTTGGTTTTGGATTTTATTATTGGCAATCTACTAAATAAATTGTTACTGTATTAGGATTAAT
The DNA here is from genome assembly GCF_050753365.1 of Geminocystis sp. CENA526. Lineage (NCBI taxonomy): Bacteria > Bacillati > Cyanobacteriota > Cyanophyceae > Chroococcales > Geminocystaceae > Geminocystis > Geminocystis sp. CENA526. Next base: position 14,930 of record NZ_JBLZFY010000049.1, on the reverse strand, counting down.
TGATTGTATAAGTTAGTTAATCCTAATGTTTTCTTATCCTTCTTTGGCTTGTTCAGCATCTTTTCTATTTAAGTAAATCTTGTCATCATAAAGATAATATTCTTGACCAGCTTTTATTTCATTACACCAAAAGGTAAGTGAACTCTTCGCACTTGTTATTTCTCCTGATATATCAGCCATTTTTTGAGCTTCTGTAACAGCTGTTCCTAAATTATTCTTGTTAATGGTTGATCCTGTTGTTTCTAATGATCTTTTATACTGACTATCATATCTTTTTTCTCTTGACTCTAAAACATTTTTCCACCTATCACATTTTTCCTTTACTTCTTCAGGTGTAAAAGTTACTGGAGTAATAGAATTACAGCCAATAATTAGAAATTGAAAACTAACTAAAATTGTATATTTTAAAAGTTTATGTTTAGTCATATTTTTATCTTTATTAATTTAATAGAATTAACTCTATATCTGATTAAGACAGTCTTTTTCTTACGTTTATATTTTATCCTAAAGTTCTAGTTGTAATGTTAATTATACTTTATTGGACATTGCCTATAATTAAATATTAACACTAGCACCATTAAATTGTATTAAAACACGAAACCTAACATTATTATACTATTTTTATTAATCTTATCATCAAATATTATATTTTGTGAAATATTCTAATCTCGATCGTACCTATAAAGTAATATTGATATGGTTAAGAAGGTTCGATCGTTGAGGGAGAGTTCGATCGTACCTATAAAGTAATGTTGATATGGTTAAGGGTTCGATCGTTGAGTGGGGAGTTCGATCGTGCTTATAATGTAATGTAATGTTTATTTGGTTAAGGGTTCGATCGTCTTTTGGAGGATAGTTCGATCATGCTTATAAGGTAATGTTGATATGGTTAAGGGGTTCGATCGTCTTTTTGGAAATAAAATTAATTGTTGGGTTGCACTTCGTTTAACCCAACCTACAGGTATATTGAATGGTAGGTTGGGTTGAGGTACGAAACCCAACATTTTCATTGATTATTTTCTTTTTGACTTGTTAAGTTACATCTAGGTTTATCAACTTACTCTTTGCCAATATTGTCATCAAAGGTTATATTTTCCGAAATACCCCAATCTCGATCGTACATTTCTTGTTTTACATATCGATCGAAACTAGAATATTGCCAATCTTTTACTGCTTTTACTAATCCATGATGAACAGGATTATAATGGATGTAATCCACATGATTAATAAAATCTTGCTCATCTCGGATAAAATGTTCCCAAAATCTTCTTTGCCATATTGCTTTTTCTTGTTTTTTCTGTCGAGATTTTGAAATTTGCCCTTGATATTTCCTCTCACATTTACGACTAAAATAACTTTTGATTAACCGCCAACGGGTAGAAAAATCTCCGTCTCCTTCTGGTAATGTCCAAATACAATGCAGATGATCAGGTAAAATTACAATGGCATCAATAATAAAAGGATACCTTTTCATGGCATAAGCAAATGCCTCTCGTAATAATTGAATATTGTCTGGATAACATAAAATGGGATGTCGATTATAAGTCACTACTGTAAAAAAATAAGTGCCTCCTTGAATTTGTGTTCTACGATATTCCATAAAATTTGTCTTGATATGAATTACAGAATTTGTTGGGTTTCGTACCTCAACCCAACCTACATTTTATGATAATTTCCTGTAGAGTTCGATCGTCTAGTGGAGAGAGGTTCGATCGTACAATTAAATATTTTTAGAACTTCTTAGAAAAGTCTTATATAATTAAGGAAAATAACAGTTATTAGTCGAGATATGACAGTACAAGCTATTTACGAAAAAGGGATACTGAAATTATCAGAAGATGTCAATATCAAAGACGGCACAACGGTAAAAGTAATAATTATCCCCCTCGACATCGAATTAGAAAAAAATGATCCTGTGAACATATTACAGGAAATTGCCCAACTCCCCTTAGAAGGGAAAACTGATAATTTTTCAGGGGTTGATCATGATTCTATTTTATACTCTTGAATAACATGATTTTTGTCGATACAAAGGGCATGGTTTGCTAGTGTAGTACCATCCGACAAACAACATCAAAAAGCTATTACATGGTTAAAAAATAATCAAGAATCCTTATTAACCACTGATTATGTAATTGATGAAACTTTGACGCTATTAAGGGCAAGAGGAGAGTTGAAAAGATCGATCGTTTTGGGAGAGGCTTTTTTCTCAGGAAAATTAGCTCAAATTTATTATTTAACGGAAGACGATGTGCGATCGACATGGGATATTTTCTCTCGTTTTGCTGATAAAGAATGGAGTTTTACCGACTGTAGCAGTAAAGTCGTAATGGAAAAATTAGAAATACAAAAAGCCTTTGCGTTCGATCGTCATTTTACCCAGTTTGGTACAGTTAAAGTAATTCCTTAATTGTGTCAAATTTTAAAAATGTGATCGTAACTATGATGTAATGTTAATTTTGTTAAGGAGGTTCGATCGTTTAGGGGGAGAGGTGCGAGCGCCCTATTAATTACTATTTAATTTACTTTTAAAAATGTCTTGTAATTCTTGATAATTATTCTCGGAAATAGCAGGATATTTGACAGCATCTTTTTTACGACTCATTAATACTTCTAAGGCTTCACTAAAAGCAGTTTCATCTTGACGATGAGCGGACAAATATTGACGTAATTCCTGATTACTCATTGTTAATAATTCTTGTTTCATGATTCAAAAATCCATATGCCATCTTGGTTAATAGTAATTTCGATACCATCATTTACACCAGCGAGAATATAAATGATCTTTAATCTTTTATCATAACGAAATAAATTAATTGGTTGATAAAGATTTGATAATAATTGACAAATAAAAATCGCTGTATCTTTTTGTTTAGGTGTTGGCAATTAATTTTCAACCTCTTTCAAAATTCTTTTTTGACATTGTATCATTAAATTGCGATCGTGCTTATAGAGTAATGTTGACTGGTTACGGGTTCGATCGTCTGGTGGGGGGAGTTCGATCGAACTTTTTGCGATAAAATTAATTTAGTTTAATACTTTTTCTATCAACTATGAGAGAAATAATTTTCTATCGTACATCTTCGGGGAATTGTCCTGTGGAAGATTTTTTAGACTCTCTTTCGGCAAAACAAGCCCAAAAAGTTATTTGGGTGTTAAAATTGGTTACAGAATTAGAATCGATACCCATTAAGTATTTTAAAAAGTTAGTAAATACTGATGATATTTGGGAAATTAGAATACAATTAGATAATAATATTTTTCGTTTATTAGGATTTTTTCAAGACAATAATTTAATTATTCTTACTAATGGTTTTATCAAGAAAACGCAAAAAACACCATCTCAAGAAATTAAACTAGCAGAAAACAGAAAAAAAGATTATCTAAAAAGGAGTAAAATTAATGAATGATTTAGATAAATATATTAATAAAAGAATGATAACAGATCCAGAATTTGCAGAAGGATTTGATTCTGGATACACAAAATTTAAACTAGGTTATATGTTAGCAAAAACTAGGGAAGAATCAGGAATTTCACAACAGGAATTAGCACAAAAATTAAATTTAAGTGAGTTAATAATTAATCAGATAGAAAATGATTTACAAGATATTAGTATGTCTATTTTAGAAAAATATGCCCAAATTTTAGGGAAAGAATTAGTTATTCAACTAAAATAAAATATAGCTAAAGGTGCGATCGTTTTTTTGAGGTAGTGGTGATTTGTTTGAGGGGATGCGATTGTGTTTTGGGGAAGGTGCGATCGTATCTCATAAGATATAATGAAATGATGTTAGAGTTTACTAATAGGTAGAGAATGGAATCCATAGAACGTATCACGATCGATCCTCATATTTGTCATGGTAAACCTTGTCTCAGAGGCTTACGTTATCCTGTGGAAATGATTTTAGAATTATTAAGTGCGGGGATGACAACAGAAGAAATTTTGCTAGACTACGAAGATTTAGAATTAGAAGATATTTTAGCCGTTTTATCTTTTGCTACTAAATTAATGCAGATTAAAAGTATATCTTTAATTAAATACTGAGTTTCCTTTTGCTAAAGCTCGAAAAATTACACCAGAAGAAGTTAATCGTGCAAAAATAGCCATTCAGAAACAATTTGGCGATGAATATATAGCACGATCGAAGGATGATGATTATGAATTAATATCTTTAAAAATAAATCCCAAAATTATTGCTTGGGCAAAAAATGAAGCAGAAAAACAAGAAATAAATTATCAAGTTTTTCTTAATAATGAATTGTTAAAATTATGTTCTTAATTCTCAGTCTATGAATATTTCGATCGTCTTTGGTGGGAGTTCGATCAAATAAGGTATAATAAAATGAACTTAATATATATTAAAAACAATAATTGTCAATTATGATTAATAAAAAGATCGATTTATCAGAAGAAAAAATCAAAGAATTATTCAAAGAAGTTTTGATCGAACTGATGGAAACCAAAAAGGATCATTTTCAGGAGCTTTTTGTAGAGGTTATAGAAGAAATTGGTTTAAAAAATGCTATTCAAGAAGGTAGGAAAAATGATTTTGTTGCTGAAGAAGATATATTTTTATTATTAGAAAATAATTAGATATGAAAGTCAAATTTGAATCAACTTTCGCTAAAGATTTACAAAAAATAAAAGATAAAAAACTATCTGAGCAAATAAAATCAGTAATATTAGAATGTAAAAAAGCAAAATTATTTAATCAAGTTAAAAATGTTAAAAAATTAACGGGATATAATAACTTCTATCGTATCAAAATCAGAGATTATAGAATAGGTTTAGAGATACAAGAAGATATTATTATTTTCACTAGATTTCTTCATCGCAAAGATATTTATAAATACTTTCCCTAATGATAAGGCTATAATTGAAACTATTGTGATCGAGCTTGATAAGGTATAATCAATGAATCAATTAATTAGTCAACAACATAAAAGAAAATGCCAGTTATTTCAAGATTTTATGGAATAATTATCAAAATGTTCTTTTTGGATCATAATCCACCTTATTTTCATGCTATTTATGGTGAATATAGCAATTCTCGTTTTGGTGAGGTACAAAAATTGTCGTTGAAAGGCAAGAGGCAAGAGACAAGAGGTAATAAAAAAATGTACCTCATAATTTTAAAAACCGCTATATAACGCTTTAATTAATATTAATACTTTAGAAATTATTGAAGGAGATTTGCCGAAAAAAGCTCAGGCTTTGGTGTTGGAATGGGCAAAAATGTATCAAAGAGATTTAATAGAAATATGGAATAGTCAAGATTTTAAAAAATTGCCGCCATTAGAATAAATTAATATACCATGAAAAAATATCCAAAAGTAATTAAAGTTAAAGCTATTTCTCCCCTAGCATTAGAAATTTTATTTGAAAATGGAGAACAAAAATTATACAATGTGTCAAAGTTAATTAATTTATATCCTTTTGACAAATTAACTGATTACAATTTTTTTAAGCAAGTAAAAGTTGATGAAAATGGTTACGGTATTTATTGGGATGATAACCTCGATTTAGCTGAATCAGAATTATTTGAAAATAGTATAGCAATAAGTTCGATCGAGCTTATGAGATAATGTTGATATGGTTAAGGGTTCGATCGAGGCGGATATAGGAACAAATACTTTTTAGCTCTATTTACTAAATTTCAGTAAAATAGTGTAAAATCTGACATGGGTAATTAAATATCCAAAATTTTTATTAATTATAAGAGGATTAGAATATGCCTTATACAACCGAAGATGGTGGCAGAGTTAATAATTTTGCCAATGAACCAAAAGTTTATCAAGCCGAACCGCCCACCAAAAAAGAACAAAAAAACTATGTTATTTTAGGAGTTCTCGGTTTTATTTTGGTTGCTGGTGTTATTGCCATCGCCTTTTTTGCGTCTAATGTTTAATATTCTTTGAAACATAGGAAGGAGTTAGGGAAGCCTAACACCCTAATTCCTTAAACACTTTTCAGCAGACCCTATTTATGGCGTAAAAAGTCATAAAGGTCAATGTATTTTTGAGCAGGATTTTTCCAAGAATAATCATAACTCATGCCCTGTTTTTGCAATTTCTCAAAGTCTTTAGGGAAATAATGCCACAGTCCGATCGCCCTTTCTAAAGCTGATTCTAAGGCATGGTGATCTGTTTGATAAAAAACAAATCCATTTCTTTCTTCTTCGGGATGATTTAAGTCGTTATCTTTATCGAAAACGGTATCAATTAAACCGCCTACACCACGCACTACAGGTACTGTACCATATTTTAAGCCGATCATTTGGGTTAAACCACAGGGTTCGTAATCACTAGGTACAACGATAATATCCGCCCCTGCGTAAATTAAATGGGCTAATTCTTCATTAAAGCCTAATTCGAGGTGACAGTCGGGATTATTATTCAAATGACGTTTTTCGTGCCAAAACCAGTTATTAATAGGTGCTTCTGTAGCTGAACCTAATAACACAAATTGAGCCTTACGGTGCAAAGAATAATAAATGGAATGGTGTACTAATTCTACTCCTTTTTGTCGATCGAGCCTTCCAATATAAGCAACGATGGGTTTTTTATCGTCTTTTAATAATAATCTCTCCCTTAAGGCTTGTTTATTTTTTGCCTTGTCTTCAAGGTTGTCGATATTGTACTGATAAGGGATGAAAGTATCGACTTCGGGATTCCAAATATTATGATCAATACCGTTAAGAATACCACCGAATTTATAATGATGCAGTTCTAAGGTATGTCCTAAACCATAACTAACCCCACTATATCGTGCTTCCCAAGCATGGTGGGGCGAAACCGTGTTGATGTGGTTAGAATAAACTATACCCCCTTTCATCATGTTTAACGCAAAAGGATTGAAATTGTCTCGGAGTCGATCGTAAGTGAAATAATAGGGATCATTATTTAACCCCGTAGCTCTTAAAACTTCAGAACCACAAATTCCTTGATGTTTAAAATTGTGAATAGTATAACAAACTCGTTGATTTGCCATACCGTGCCATTTATACATTTCATATAACATCACGGGAATTAATCCCGTTTGCCAATCATGGCAATGGATAATATCAGGGCGCTTATTACTCACAAACAGAAATTCTAAAGCCGCTTTCGAGAAAAAAGCAAACCTCATATTGTCGTCTTCCTGCCCGTAATAACAACCTCGATTGAAGAAATTGTCTCCTGAGTGGGGTTGAATAAAGAAACACAGTCGCCCATGTACCCAACCACAAAAAACTGAACAGTGGACACTACCACCATACCAAGGCACATATAAATCTTTGTAGGCATCATGTAAACCCCAAATATGATCATAACGCATACAATCATACATAGGTAAAATAATTTCTACAGTGTGACCTTGATTTTCGATTTCTCGACTCAAGCCATAGACAACATCTCCTAATCCTCCTGCTTTAATTACAGGTGCGCACTCTGAAGCAATATGAACTATATACATAGAGTTGATCTTATTTATCTTTTAAATGGATACATTTTATATCAAAACTTACTGATTTTGTAAAGAAATGTAAATAATTGGGGGTTGCCCTATAGTATTTTGGTGGTAGGAGGGAATAGGGAATAGGGAATAGGGAATAGGATATGTCTCCCATGACAATCAGACTTAACTAATAGGAAATTCGTTGAATTTTTGCCCCTAATTTTTGGAATTTCTGTTCTAAGTTTTCGTAACCTCGATCGAGATGCTGTAAACCTTGTACAATAGTTTTACCATCGGCGGCTAAACCAGCGATAACAAGGGCGGCAGAAGCTCTCAAATCCGTTGCCATAACAGGCGCCCCCGAAAGCATTGGCACACCACACACTAAGGCTGAATTACCTTTAACTTTGATATTTGCCCCCATGCGTTTTAATTCCGCAACGTGACGTAAACGATTTTCAAACACGGTTTCGGTAACAACACTATTACCCTCACTTACGGTTAACAATGCCATAAATTGCGCTTGCATATCCGTAGGAAAACCGGGATGGGGGAGGGTTTCAATGTCACTGGCTTTTAATTCACCTGGTATAGTGCGCAGGGTGTTTTTTCCTTCTTGTACTACCTGACAACCAATTTCTCCTAATTTGGCAATAATCGGCGTAAGATGATCATAATTAACAGAAGTTAATAAAATTTCTGATTGAGTAATCGCCCCTGCTACCAAAAAAGTACCTGCTTCAATACGATCGGGAATAATATCATAGTCAGTGGTGTGTAGTCGATCGACCCCTTGAATAACGATCGAATCCGTACCTGCGCCCGTAATTTTAGCACCCATACTGTTACAGAAGTTAGCTAAATCGACAATTTCAGGCTCTCTAGCGGCATTTTCGATGATAGTTTCACCTTCGGCTAAGGTAGCCGCCATCATAATGGTTTCTGTCGCACCGACACTAGGATAATCGAGGAAAATTTTTGCTCCCTTTAAGCGATTATTCACCGAAGCATTGACAACCCCATGCTCAATAATCACCGTAGCGCCCATTGCTTGTAATCCTCGCACATGAAGATCGACTGGACGTGATCCTATAGCACACCCCCCGGGTAAAGGCACTTGAGCGTATCCTAGACGGGTTAAAATAGGTCCAATGACAAAGAAACTGGCGCGTAATTGAGAGACTAATTCATAGGGTGCTTTTACACCCTTCAAATCCAGACTATTAAAATCCCATGTATTGCCATTTTGCTTAATTTTAACTCCCAAAGAAGCTAAAACCTGTCCCATAGTGTTAATATCTGCAAGACAAGGCACGTTATTGAGACGACAATCATCGCTACAAAGGATTGTACCAGCCATAATAGCTAAAGCGGAATTTTTTGCACCGCTAATTTTCACTTCCCCTTGGAGGGGATTTCTGCCGATGATTTCTAAGGCTGGTTGAGCAGTATTGTTTAAGGTGTCATTTTCGATCGAAACCTGTGTAGTAGTATTTATAATTTTATCCTCCTAGTCCAATTTTTAATATAATGTTACATTTTCGTTTTGATTCTACCTGATAAAATCCATTTTGTTACATTTTTTTTCATTTTTAGATTTTTTTGTCTCAAATTGGGATTTTTTTTCTGTCACCTATGCACCTGTTTTGTTATTCGGGGGTTTCTTCTTGTGCAAATTGTTTATCAGCTAGATTTTCTAATCCTACGGAAGTTAATAATTCCTGCCACTGTTGAGGTTGAGATTCTTTTACTTGTGCGACTAGGGAAATTGTCTCTTGCCACACCTTATTACTGGCATAAATTTCAGCTTTTTTAAGAGCGTCTTGTTGAGCTGATAATTCTTTTTTAATGTTATCCTCTAAGGTGACTCGTTCGATGGAACCTTTGGTATAGGTGCTAGTATTGATAGCCATAGGGTTACAAATTAAGGATACTTCCCAAGTATATTTTTTCCCTGTTTCTAAATTCACTTTATCTCCCACATTAATTCTCATAACTCGATCGTTTTGAGGGATAGCAATTTCTTGATTATCGATGGTATTTCCACCATTATCTTTTAGTATAAACTGTAGAAGTTTAGCCCTTGTGGTTGGAATATAGACAAATAAATCTGGTTGTGCTGAAACCGTTGTAATGGCATTATCCTGATTAGGAGTTAAAGCCATAATGGGAATTGTACCACTAACACAGCCTCCTCTTCTTCCCCCCGCCGCCGTACTTTGAGGTGCTTCCCTTTCGGGTGCATCAGGAAATTCGATCGCTTTTACTGAGGATATTAAAGAAGAAAAAATAGTAATCAATAAACTGAAAAAAATGATTGATTTATTGTTAATTTTAAACATAAGATTTATCTCCTAATAAAAATTGAAAATCAATAAAAAATTAATTTTTTTTACTAATATATAAATTATTTTGAATAATAAAAAATAGCTATAGAAAAGAAAATTTATTGTTAATTGTTATACTGACGAAAATTATAATTAAATGTTTCAAAAAACATCAATTTATGATAGTAAATTATCAAAACTCATTACTTGTTACTCCCTCTCTCAATCATAAAACTTAAGTGCATCTTAGCTTATAACAAAACTTCTCCTTTAATTAGTTTTTTAGCTGCATTTAATAATTCCTCCTCTAAATAAGGTTTGGTGAAATAGGCTTTTGCACCCAAATCTGCTGCAATTTTACGGTGTTTTTCCGCCCCCCTAGATGTCACCATCGCTACGGGTAATTTGGAGAGGTTGTCATCTTGTTGCATTTTGGCTAACAATTCTAAACCATTCATACGAGGCATTTCGATGTCACACAGCAACAAATCGCAGGGAAGTCCTCCTACTACTTTATCCCATGCGTCTTGTCCGTCTCTAGCTTGTTCGACTTGATAACCTGCTTTTTTGAAGGTCATAGATAACATTTCTCTTACAACCACAGAATCATCAATGATTAACACCATCGGATTTGACTTCGTTTTTTTCTTCCCAGTGACAGTATTTTGCTCTTGAGGTGGGAGGGTGGATTTATCAGCTTTGGTTTTTGGTTTTTTGGTGCTACCTGCTAATAACACTTCTCCTTCTAGCATTCGTTTGGTGGAGTCGAGTAAATCAGAGTCCACATAAGGCTTAATTAGATAAGCAGATGCCCCTAATTCGGCGGCGATTCTTTGATGTTTTTCTGCACCTCTTGAGGATAATATCGCTACGGGAATATGATTGAGGGTGGAGTCTTCTTGGATGTGCTGTAATAGCTCTAAACCATTCATTCTGGGCATTTCAATATCACAGAATACTATATCACAGGGTAAACCCGATCGAAGTTTCTGCCATGCTTCTTGTCCATCTCTGGCTTGTTCAAAACGATACCCTGCTTTACTTAAACTCATGGATAACATTTCTCGAACGGTGATGGAGTCGTCCACAATCAAGATTAACGGCTGAGTTTTAACAGGTTGGGCGACTACGGTTCGATCGTACTGGACACCTTCGGGCATATCCACATGAACCTTAGTACTTAAATTACCTTGAGCAATTTCAATCAATTCGATTACATCCCCAATAGGCATAACAATCCCGTCACTGCGTACCGTTGCCCCTGCAATACCTTTGGGTTTAGGTAAAGGACCAGCAATTTGTTTAATAACGATTTCTTCTTGTCCTAATACTTGATCCACTTGAATCGCTAACAGGTTGTTACCCCCCCGTAAAATTACAATGGGGATGGTTTCGTCTTGAGCGTTGCTAGTGTAAATAATACTGCGAGTAATTTGGCGATTATAGTTCATTAAAGTACTCAAAGGACGGAAAGGCAAGAGGTTATTTTTCCAGAGAATACATTTTTGTCCTTGGGCATTGACTTTAATTTCATTGGCTGAATAGTCTTTCGTATCCTCAATCCCATCGATGGGGAAAGCAATACGAGTGCCATCATTCATACAGCAAAGGGCTTTACCGATACTGAGAGTTAAAGGTAAACGAATGGTAAAAGTTGTACCCATACCAAGGGTAGAGTCAACGGTGACAGTTCCCCGAATTTCATTTAATTTTGTGCGTACAATATCTAAACCAACACCTCTACCTGCGTGGCTATCAGCTTTTTCTTTCGTGGTAAAACCTGCATGGAATAAAAATTCATACACCTCTTGATCTTTGAGATTTTGAGCTTGGGCGGGGGTGATCAGTTTATTTTGAATGGCTTTTTTCTTGATTTTTTGAGGATCAATACCTCCGCCGTCATCGGATACAGAAATAACGGTTTGAGGTCCTTGTAAAAAGGCTCTGACGGTAATTGTTCCTAAAGCAGGTTTACCGATCGATTCTCTTTCTTCGGGGAGTTCGATCCCGTGAGTAACACAGTTTTTGGTAATTTGTAAAAGAGGGTCCCATAAATGTTCAAGAATCATTTTATCGATTAGAACATCTCGCCCTTCTACTTTTAATTGAATTTGTTTATTATAACCTTCGGCAATTTTACGAATAGGCAAGGGAAGTCGATCGGCATTTTGGGAAAAAGACACCATGCGAGATTTGTTAATCTCTTCCTGTAATTGTGTTGTTACCTGTCTTAAGTTTCTACCTAATTGATCTGTTTCATCCACAAGGAATTGAATATCGGAAGTGGATTCTCTCACTCGCACAATTAACTCTAAAATATCTTGAGCTAAAAGGTGAAACCCCGTAAAACGATCTAACTCTAATTCGTCTAATTCTGGCGGTTGGAATTTGTTATTTTCTGCATCATCATTAACGTCTCCACCACCTATATAAGTAGAACTCGATCGAACTGATCCCCCTTGATAGCGATTTTCTGCCCTTGCTAATTGAGCTTTCACCGTTGCTTCATTTTTTTTCCGAGCATCCAGTAACGCCCCTTCTAACAAACTACGCTCGTAAGTATCTTGCATTCTAGCTCCCACATCACTTAAATTTTGCACATGGGAGAGGAGGTTGTCTAAAAACTGTCGTAATTTTTCCTGATCTTCCTCCAGACGATTACGGCGAACTACCATTTCCCCAATCAGGTTATTTAAGTTGTCCAGTTGTTTCACTGGGACTCTCATACTTTGTTCAAAGGCTTTTGGTGCCGCTTTAGCAGGAGGTTGAGAACGTCCCCATTTTTGAGGGGCTTTGCCTTTAGTTTTATCGGCTTGAGCTAATAATTTATCTAAATCGCTTAATCCTGTCAAAGTTTCTTGATGAACAGGAGTTGTTTTCGGTACAGAAAATTCTTGAGTTGGTAAATCTTCAATAATATTACTTAACTCTTGCCAGTTTACTTCTTCCTGATGGACAGAACTATTGACTAATCGTTCTAAATCTCGATCTTCTTCATAATAATTAATAAAGGTGTTAGAGATGACAGAATCTAAATCAGAGAAAGGATCTTCTAATTCTATCCATAATGGATTCTCAATAAGAAAAGTATTTAAGTCGTCAAATTCTTCATAAACCTGTAATGGTGGAGGTGTTCTTTTGAAAGGTTGTAAGATTTGATAAGTATTGACACTACCCGTGCTAGGAAAATCATCTTCTATTTCCAGATCATCGAGATTTTTCAATACACTTTCTAATTCTGATTCTGGATCATCTATGATCACAGTACTTCTAGCATTATCTGACACCAAATTATCTAAATCATCGGTATTAAAATCGCTTTGAATAAAAGTTGATTTATAATCTATGGGAGTTTGAGTTGATGTAGAAGCTATATTGTCGTCAAAATCATCAAATAAGGATTCTAAATCCTCTTCCATTTCATCTATATCCACAGTAGAAATGATGGAATTATCCTGTTCATTATCGTCGGAGAAAAATGACCAATCATCGGAGTCTGAGTTAACTTCCTTATCAATTTCCTGATTAGTTTCCCATTCATCAATTTCAAAATGTTCATTTTCATCATCGTCAAATAAGTTACTAATATCATCTTCTTCAGGGGTGTCTTGAATGTGGGTATTAAAATCTTCTTCTCCTACAAAAACGGCACTTACCATCTGATTTTCGTCCGCAAAAGAATCATCATCTAACCAATCATCTAGCAATCCATCATCATCTGATAATCCTAAATCGGCAAATATATCGCTATCTTCTTCTTCTCCTTCGGGAATAACATCAAACTCATCATCGTCTTGTTTTACCTCTGGAGGGTTGAAATCTATCTGGGTTTCTTTCCACAAATCTTTTTCTAAAGTGGGGCTAGGGGTATAGCTTTGGGCTTCTTCCTGTGCCATTTTTATTTCTGCCGCATCGATATAGACGGTTTCTAAGTCCATTAATCTCGATCGAGAATTGGGGGCTAATGCTTGTAAACTGTCATCAACAAAGATAGAATTTACCTCATTTTTGAGGAGATATTCTCCCGCCTTTTTGATTTCTTTAATAATGAGTTTTGTGGTAGAGTCATAATCATTTTCTTTACTAAGAATAGCTATTTTGGCAGTTTCCATAATTTCTACCCAGCCAAAAAGATTTTGTTTTTTCCCTTCGATCGACAAAAAATTACAATGGGATTTAATGTGTTCTCGATTGCGACTGTTATCCCCTTGTTTAAGGATTTTCAACATTTCTCCCAGACGAATCAAAGTCTGTTTGTAGAGTTTTTGGTTTTGACTGGCTTGTTCACTGGTAATCATAGCTTTTTTTCAAGAAATTTCAACTCAAAACGACGATATGGAAAATTGGCAATAGACTGATAATGATTTTTTGATTCTCTGAGGATGTGTTCAAATATCTAAGAGAATATTGACGAAAAAATGTTACTTTAATTTTACTTAAATTCTATCCGAATAAAAGTATTTTTAATTGATCCATTGTATCAAAAGTCAGTAATCAGTGACTTTTCTATCAATTATTGATTCCATTACTCCCTCTGCCATAAATCGAGTCACAGTTAACGAAATATGAAGCAATTACAAGACTTGTAGCACAAATTTGCCAAAGTCTAAAAATCGTGTTCAAAATTTATCGGCTTGTTTACTTTAACATCGATCGAATTACTATACACAAAAGATTGTAAAAGTATTTTTTAAGTTTCTCTCAAAATTTCATAGAGAAATTACATTACAATTTATCCCCATATTTTGTTTTTTAACTCTGATAATATAGGGAAAAAATAACAGAAAAAACCTTAACAGTGAAAACCGATAAGTTATTTTACCGTATCTTTTTTAAATCAACCCAGTTTGATTTGGGAATTGTTACCAGAAATCCCCGAAGGTAGCCAATTCGATTATAAAGCACAGTTTGATTTAAGATTAGATTTAATCGAGGCTATACTGGCAAATAAATTTCCTAAATTATCGATCGAGGAGATACAGAAAATGATTAACCTAAGAGAAGCAGACATTACCCAAACTCGTTTTTATCAACAAGTGTTACAAATTGAAGAGGTAAATATGGTTATCCACTTGTTAATTTGATATTTAATTACACATTCCCAAATCGAAGCAACACTTAAAAAAACTTGATTATTTGGAGCAATGATAGTTTGAATTTTATC
>NZ_JBLZFY010000048.1:0-31957 GCF_050753365.1 Geminocystis sp. CENA526 | reverse complement strand
TCTTCCCCCTCTTCCCCCTCTTCCCCCTCTTCCTCTTCCCCTAATAATAATTTTCCTAACAGTTTAACCCTTTCAACGAATAGCAAATTACAGCTAGAAGAAGGAATAGTTAATGCCATCGCAAGGGTAGAGGAGGAAACCACCACCCTAACCGCCGATGTTAGTCAAATTTCTGTCAATCAATTTATTACCAGTCTTCCCTTAGACATCAACTCTAGTCAAGTTAACCTATCCGCAAAAACAAGGGAATTATATTCTTTAGCTAATCAATCTCCTAATCTCAATTATGAAACCCTCACTAATCTTCCTAGTCTTAATCTCACAGCAGATATAAGAGGGAGATTTGCAGGAGGAGATTTTAATAGTCAAACTGTTGTTAAAAACAGTCAAGTTTCCTTAGAAGGTTTTGCCGATGGAATTTTATTATCTCAACTCTTACCCAACACCAATAACCTCAACACAGAAAATATTAAAGCAAATCTCACCTTAACTTCTAGTGTTTCTGATTTAGTCACTTTTACCCTTAACTATCTTGACAATCAAACTTTTTCTTCCCTCCCCTCCCTTAATCTTTCTACAAATATAAGGGGAAGGTTGGCGCAAGGAAATTTTAACAGTGAAATCCTTGTCAAAAATAATCAACTTTCTGTAGAAGGGGTTGCCAATAGAATTTCTTTTTCTCAACTATTCCCTAACAGTAACCTTAAAGTTAATAACCTTAACGGAAATCTTACTCTTACCTCCAGTGTCTCCGATTTATTATCTTTTTCTGCTAATTATGTCGATAACCAATCCCTTTCTTCAATACCAAGTCTCAATCTTAAAATAGATGGTAATGGAAATATTGCCGAGGGGAAAGTCTTGCTTTCTACCAGAGTTAACAATAATCAATGGCAAAGTCGCATTAATACTCGCAATGTTAATCTTGAGACTTTAAATCAACAACTGTCTCTGGTTAATCAATCATCACATATTAGTCTTGCGCAATTAAATAATGTCAATGGTGAAATAAATCTTTCGGGGAGTCTTCCCTCTGTTTCAGAAAATAAGGTTATTCCTATTAATATAGACTCTGCTAATTTTGAGACAGGAAAAAATACTCTCAAGGGAAAGGGTAACTTTAATTTAGTTAATCTCTTTTCTTCCCCTGACATTAATAATTTACAGTTACAGGTGACGGCTAATTCTAATCTTAATGTTATCCCTGTTAATCAACTTCTGGTTTCGGTGTCTTCTGAAGAAAAGGAGGAGGGGTTTCGTCTTCTTCCTTCTTCCATAGATTTAGATGGTAGGGTAAATTTTCAAGGAGTCATCAAGGCAAACCAGTTATTAAGTAATCCTCTTGCTGAAAATAATGTAGATATTCAGGGTGACTTAATTTTGACTAACTTTAATGTGAATCAACTAGGTTTTGAATCTGAGTTAAGGGGAAAACTTACTGCTAACTCCTCTCTGATTAATTTAGACTTGCGAGGAAAAGAGGATGTTATTGCCATTTCTTTGCCTAGAGAAGATGTCACTCTTTCTCCTCTTAACTTAACAACTCCTTTCTTTCCTTCTCACATAGAAATAAAACAGGGGAGAGATTCTGGTTTTTCTCTTATCGGTAAACGTGTCGATAATCAATTTAATCTTGTCTTCTCGGATTTTGCTTTAGAAACTCTGGCTTTGCAACCTGCAATTAATTATGGGGTGAAAGGAAAAGTTAAGGGGGTTTTGTCTTCGGATATAACTGTCAATCTCTCAGATTTTTCCGCTACTGGCAATATTTCTTTAGATTCCTTCGGCTTAGGTAATATTGTCGCTAAAAATTTTTCGACTAATTTTAATTTTGCTAATAGCATCGCGCAATTAGAAGATGCAAGGTTGAGTTTCGCTAATACTAACTATGATTTGGAGGGTAAATTTAATTTTGCTACTCAGGTTGTGGAGGGAAGAATGGCTTTAGAGGGTAGGGTTGAGGATATTTTTGCGACTTTGCAAATTTCTGATGTGGATACCCTCTCGGCTTTGCTGACTCACTGGCAAACTGGAGATGTCTTCGCTTCGGCTGATAATATACCCCCCGCCTCCGTTGGTGATGATACTGATTCCATCAAAGCCCAAGTTAATCTTTTATATATAATAGATCAGCAAATTCGATCGATGGCACGAGATTTGCAATCGGGAAAAATCCCGAATGATTTAGATATTCGTGGTAAATATCAAGGGGAAATCCTCCTCGCCGGTAAAATAACCTCCCCCGAAGTCAATGTCAATTTTGAAGGTAATCAATGGCAGTGGCTACCGCAACAAAATTTTCCCAATATCGTGGATTCCCTCGGCTTGGTAATCGAAGAAACTCAATTTATCCCCATTGAAAAAATTGCTTTAAAGGCTTCGTGGCAAAATCAAAATTTCGCCGTGCAACCGTTTGAATTAAGCATGGCAAATAGTCAAGTTTTCTTCGCAGGAAATCTCTCAGCAACCGCCCAAGAAGGTAATTTTAATGTTGTCAATTTTCCCCTAGACTTTCTCGATAATTTTATTAGATTTCCTCTCGATTTAAACAGTTTAATTAGTCTTGATGGCACTCTATCAGGTGACATTTTTAATCCTTCGATCGAAGGTGCCGTAACATTAAAAAATACTGCTCTTGACGGCACGATTATTGATGAAGAAATTAAGGGCATTTTTGCTTATAATAATTATGAATTAAAGGTAAACTCGATCGAAAATCAAAATATCACAATTAATGCTTCTATCCCTTACCATCCTTTGGTTACAGAAGATAAATCTGCTTTTATTAATGTCAAATTAGATAGCGATCGAGTTAAATTGTTAGATATAATTAGTCAAGGTAAACTAAGTTTAAATAGTGGTAATATTTTTTCTGATTTAAACATAGAAATAGCCTCAATAAATCAATTAATTAATAACTTTAAACCTGAGCTAATTAGCATAGACGGAGAAATTAATTTTGATAATGCTTTAGTCAATTCAGTAGCAATAAATAATGCGATTAATTTAACAGGAAACGTCAATATTGAAAAAGAAAATCAGATATTAAATGTGGAAGAATTAAAAGGAATAATTGACAATGCAGATGTCACTATTTCTGGAAAATTACCCCTATTTAATCCTATTAGTAATAATGAAAACCCCCTATCAGTAAAAATTTCTGAACAAAAAATAGATGTACAAAATCTCTTTTCAGGAAAAATTGAGGGAGATATAATTATTAATGGTACAGCATTGACTCCAGAAATCGGAGGTTATGTCAGTTTAAACAACGGTAACTTTGTTTTACCCGAAGGAAATTTAACCGCCATGGCAAATATCAATAATAATCAAGGTATCGGCAATAAATGGTTAAGTGATAATAACCCTTCTAATAAAGGCATTTTTCAACCTCTATTGACAGATTTTACCTTAAAAATCGCTGATGGACAATTAGCTGAATGGAACTTATATCGCTTTCTATTCGGTGGTGAAGTGACGGTTAACGGTGGCGCTCTTGATTGGCAAAATCTCAGGGCAGATGGAACAATAAACGTCCGTAGAGGGGCTATTTACTTAGGGAGTCCAACCCCTTTAACAGTGTTAAGTTCTAACACAGGTTTTGGACAAACTACATTTTTCTTATCTCGTACTAATGAAAATACTATCACCTTCAATCCTAATGAAAGTATTTTAAATCCAGACATAAATATAGAAGTACAAGCGGATATTGTTGATTATTCTCGAAAACTACCTAATACCAGTAGAAATGAAATACTTGATCCGATCGTACGGGGGGGCAGAGGTGACAATATACAAGTAGTTTTAAGAATAGAAGGCGGATTAGCTCAATTATTACCCGTATTATCAGGGGGGGTTAATGATTATTGCCGTGTCAATTCCACAACTCCCATTGCTGAAGAAGTCAAACTTTCTGCGAATCAATTAAATGAGGTGGCAAAATGTGTTAATTTAGCAGCCTTAAATCAAGAAGGTAAGAATTTAAACCTTTTAAACTCTCCTCTTGTGTCTTTGCGTAGCATTCCGAATCGTAGTGAAGGAGAGTTAATGAATTTAATCGTAGGGGGGCAATTATTAAATTTAGCGACTCAATTACAGGATTTAAGTGGTCAAGATTTATTTGAAAATGGTTTAGTTCAATTTATCCTAGTACCATTGACCAATAATATCAGTTTTGGTGTTAATGAAAAAGTTAGCACTTGGGGTAAACCTTTAGGCATGAAGGATTTAAGGATTTTTCCTTTAGTCGAGGGGGTTTATGAAGTAAAAGAAAATTCTAATGTCACCGTATCTTATGATTATATCTATGGGGAGTATAAGGTGCGTTATCAGATGCGATTTTAAGCTAAAGACAGGCAAGATGCCTGTTTTACGGTGGAGTGTTTATCAATACATTTCGTATTTTAACAATGTGCAGGGAATACCACCGTTATTAATAGGAATACGAGCGCAAGTGCGTAAACCGACTTTTTTACTTAACTCTTTATTGCCCGTTAAAACATAAGCAGTCCAACCTTTAAAACGTTGCTTGAAAATATCTCCTAGTAATTTATACAAGGGAAATAAGGCTTCCACTTCCGAAAGGCGTTTGCCGTAGGGCGGATTACAGATTAGAATACCTGATTCGGCAGGAGGGGTTATATCGACTAAATGTTGTTGATAAAATTTCACTTGATCCCCTATTTCACAGGCTTTAGCGTTACTTTGAGCTTGTCTGATGATGTCTGCATCAGCATCCGTGCCAATCATGGGTGGTAAATGCTCTTTTTGGCTCATTTCGGCTTCTTTTAATAAATTACCCCATAATTTGGCATCATAGTCTGTCCAGTTTTGAAAACAGAATTTTTTACGATACAATCCGGGGGCGATATTTAATCCCATAAGGGCGGCTTCTAGTATAATTGTACCTGAACCACAAAAGGGATCGACAAGGGCTTGTTCCGGTGTCCATTCGGTGATGTATAATAAAGCGGCGGCGAGGGTTTCTTTTAGGGGTGCTAATCCCATAGCGGTACGATAACCTCGTCTGTGAAGGCTGTCTCCTGTGCTATCTAGGCTCAAAATACAGTTATTTTCGTGAATATGGGCGTTGATGACTATATCTGGTTCAATGGTATCAACATTCGATCGAACTCCGTGTTTTTGTTGTTGTTGATCAACTATAGCATTTTTGATTTGAATGGCAGTGACGTGACTATTGTTGAGTTGTGGGTTTTTGCCTGTACAACGTAGGGCGATGGTTTGCTCAGGTTGCAGATATTCTGACCAATCGATCGATCTGACATTGCGGTATAATTGCTCTGGATTAGTACTTTTGATGGTATGTATCGGTTGTAAAACTCGAAAAATGGTTCTTCCCCAGAGATTCACTTTATATAATAAGGTTCGATCGCCCTCAAAAGAAACTCCTGTAAATTCTGGTTTAACAGCAGTTGCCCCTAACTTGATTAATTCTTGGGCAGTAATTTCTTCTAAACCTCTAGCGGTGGTAGCAAAATAAGATGTAGTCACAATGAAAAATTGACAAATAACTCCTAATAATATATCACAAAATTAGTCAAAATTATTAAATATTGTGGTTAATTTTTATTAAGAAATAGAAACTTGACTAAAAACTTTTTAATCAGTATTTTAAAGATAAAATTTTAGCAAATTAGAAAATTTTTGATTATCAATTTTAATAACTTAATGTTTAAAAAAGTCGATCGAAGTTGGAAATATAATTTTTGGTTACGGACATTTTTGATTGTTATATCATTGATGATTTGTTGTTTATTATTATTAATTAGAATACCAGGTTTAGAGTTAATTGGCATTACTCCCAACTGGTTATTAATTTGGTTGGTAACTTGGAGTGTCAAACGCAATTTATGGCAGAGTATTGTTGCTGGAATCTGTTTAGGCATGATTTGGGATAGTTTAACGGGGTTTTTCCCTTCTCATATTTTAGGTTTAGTTATTGTGGCTTTATTTACTAGTAATGTTTATAAAGATAAGTATGTCAAAGAAGATGTTATTTCTCTGACTTTAATTGTGTTTGGAATGGCGATTATTAACGAAACAATTATTGCTTTACAGTACAGTATTCAAACCCAAATATCTTTAATAGATATATGGTTAAATTATCAAAAAAATTCCCTTACTTCCGCAATTATTAGTAGTTTATGGACTCCTTTAATTTATTTTCCTCTTAATTATATTCTTAGTCCTCTGCCTTATCAAGAAAAATAATTGGACTTATTTAATAAAACAGAAATAACATAACACAATATTATACAAAAAAAAGGGATCGATCGATCCCTTTGCGTTCAGTTAACTAATATTTAGAATATACACATAATCGAGCAAAATTACATTAAGCCTAATTGAGCTAAAATGCCTTTGCCAGTTAACAATTCGGTAGCAATACCAATTAAAAATCCTAACATAGCTAAACGACCATTCCAGTTTTCAGCAAAAGCGGTAAAACCGAGTTTAGTTTCTTTGTTTTCCATGATTGATGTCTCCAATATTATAAAATTGCATTTGTGTCAAATAACTTATATCTAAGTTAACATAACTTTTTAAAGTTGACAACAAAACTTTACATATTTTTGCAAAAAAGATTATTCAGACGAACAACTTCTATACGGTTTTCCCTATTTTCCCTTTCTCTCTCATCTTCATCATTTTAACTACTAAAGCAAAATATATAACATTTTTCACTGTTATGAGTTACACCTATTTCTTAATAATAATGAGTTTTAGTCTGTTCTATTTACCTCATAAATATAAGAATTGCTATAAATGAAATTATCGATTAATTAACGAAAGCTAATAAACAGGAGTATTGCTTCTTTTCAAGAATGCTTTAAGTCGATCGCTGTTAGGATTAGAAAAGACATCTTCGGGTTTTCCTTTCTCCTCGATAATTCCTTGATGAAAAAATAATACCACGTTAGAAACTTCCCTCGCAAACTGCATTTCGTGGGTGACTACTACCATCGTCATCCCTTCTTCTGCTAACTGTTTCATGGTTGACAACACTTCACCTACTAATTCGGGGTCTAAGGCACTGGTAGGCTCATCAAACAAAATTATTTCAGGTTGCATACACAAACTTCGTGCGATGGCAACCCGTTGTTTTTGCCCCCCTGAAAGTTGCTCAGGATAAAAATTTGCCTTCGCCGATAAACCGACTTTATCTAAATAATGATGAGCTTTTTCTTTGCTTTCTGTTAAAGTTTTTTTGAGAACTTTTTGGGGAGCTAACATTAAATTTTCTAACACCGTCAGATGAGGAAATAAATTAAAATGTTGAAAAACCATGCTCACTTTACTTCTTAATTTACGCAAAGATTTTTCCGTTAATTTATGATCAGACATTTCTATACCCATGACTTCTAACTTGCCTGATGTAACGCTTTCCAAACGATTTAAGCAACGAATAAAGGTAGTTTTACCACAACCTGAAGGACCAATTACTGACACCACATCGCCCTTGTGCAGTTCCACATTCACCCCTTTTAATACTTCTAAATCGCCAAAACTTTTATGTAAATTGTCACTAATAATAACGGGAGAAGATTGAGACATAATGATTGATCCTATTCAATTTTTTAGAATTTTAAATGAGGTGAGACAAGATGGTTAAAAGGGTAAATTCTCATATTTAACTGATTTTAGGATAAATAACTTTAGTCAGAAAAAATGTATTTTAGAACACATAATTTTTGAGATAATATAAGTCATATTTAGATTCAACTGCCATAATATCAAATTATAAACCCTTCACCATGATCAAACAAGGACGATCGAACCTAACGAAACCGATTATTTTAGGTATAGTAGCATTTCTCACAATTATTTTTACTACTTTCAACCCTTTTTCAGTGGCACAAAGTCAATCAATGTCTTTAAGAGTCGGCACTGAGCCTACTTTTCCCCCTTTTGAAATGCCCTCAGAAGACGGTAGCAGTTTAATTGGTTTTGATATTGACTTAATGAAAGCCATCGGGCAGGAGGTAGGCTTAGATGTACAGTTTGAATCCATCCCTTTTGATGGTCTTATTCCTGCACTACAGTCAGGTACTTTAGATGCTGTGGTTAGTGGTATGACGATTACCGCCGATAGGGCGCAAAGTATAACTTTTTCTAGCCCTTATTTTAAAGCAGGGTTGGCGATCGCAGTACAAGAAAACAACGATGAGATTAAGAGTTTTGATGACTTACAAGGGCGTAAAATTGCCGTACAAATAGGCACAACGGGAGCGATGGAAGCGGATAAAATTCCCAATGCGCAAGTAATTTCCTTTGATTCGGCAGTGTTAGCCTTGCAAGAGTTGATAAACGGTAAAGTTGATGCGGTAGTTAATGATGCACCTGTAACTTTATTCGCCGTTAAAGATGCTCAATTAAGAGGGGTTAAGGTAGTTGGGGAGTTAGTCACGGAGGAGTTTTATGGTATCGGTTTGCCTTTAAATTCCGAAAAGGTAATGTTAGTTAACTTCGGTTTATACGAAATTTTACGCAACGGCACTTATAATCAAATCTATGAAAAATGGTTTGCAGGAGAGCCTTATACTTTACCTATTATAGCCCCTTCCTTGATTGGTACAGGCTCATCGGATTTTATCTCCACAGCCCTTAATCGTGGCGATCGACAGTCTGTATTCATGTTACTTCTGCAAAGACTACCTCAAGGTGCGATCGTAACCCTTATTTTAACAGCTTGTTCTATCTTTTTTGGCTTAATTGGAGGCTCATTGGTAGCCTTTGGCTTGATTTCTCACAATGCCATCCTCAAAAATGCTTTACGGGTGTATGTAGAGTTCTTTCGAGGAACACCCATGTTAGTACAATTGTTCATTATTTATTTTGGATTACCCGCAGTATTTCAACAAATAGGCTTACAGTGGAGTTTAGATCGTTTTCCTGCCGCCGTGATAGCCTTAAGTTTAAACGTGACTGCCTACCTTGCAGAAATCATCAGGGGGGGGATTGAATCCATAGATAAAGGGCAATGGGAAGCCTGTGAATCCTTGGGCATGAGTCGATGGGAAACCATGAAAGAAGTGATTATGCCTCAAGCCTTCCGCCGTATTTTGCCTCCTTTGGGTAATGAATTTATCACCCTAATCAAAGACACCAGTTTAGTGGCGGTGATTGGTTTTGCGGAGTTATTCAGACAAGGGCAATTAATCGTAGCGAGTACTTTCCAAGCCTTTGAGGTATATATTGCAGTGGCTTTAGTTTACCTTGTGTTGACTACTTTATCATCCTTTGGATTCAAATGGCTAGAACAGAAAATGAATCCCATTGCCCAAGCCAAGCGAAAGTCAGCTTTACAAAAAGCAGAGGCTTAAACCATCCAACAGGTTGACAAGGTTAACATTAAACCGTCTAGTAGCCTGATAAGTTTAACATCACCCACTTCGCAATAAATTGGCGAAGCTAACAGCGAAAATCTGCTAAAGCGATTTCAGAAATATTGCCTAAATCTTTGTTTATGCAGAAATTGTTGATTTTTGAGAGATTGCTTCGTGCCTCGCAATGACAGGATAAGGTTATTTTTCGGTAAATTTTCAAGATTTTAAAAGATGGTGGGTTGTGCATCGCCCTACTGATTAAAAAAATATAATGTCATTCCGAGTGTAGCGAAGGAATCTTAAAGCCTTGATTGTTTTTCCAAGTGCGTAACTCCTAATACAATGTCATTCCGAGTGTAGCGAAGGAATCTCAATTCCCGAATTTTTAATACTACCATCACCAGTAAACTTAAATGCAATTACTATGAAAAAGTTGAATTTTTTGGTTTTTTTATCCTTTCTCTTTGGTGTAAATTCTCTATTCTCTGAAAAAGTTAATGCTCAAACTCTCAATTATCTTCAAGATAATAATGCTATGAGTCAAATTAATAGCGTCTCTCAATTACGGGATGTTTCTCCTACGGATTGGGCTTTTGAAGCCTTGAGAAGTTTGGTCGAAAACTATGGTTGTATTGTCGGGTATCCCGATCGAACTTTTCGGGGAAATCGAGCTTTAAGTCGTTATGAGTTTGCCGCAGGGTTAAATAGTTGCCTAAATTCGATAGAACGTTTGATACAAGAAGGTGCTACAGTAGCCAAAGAAGACATCGAAAAATTAAAAGCCCTAGCCAAAGAATATGAAGTAGAATTAGCTAACCTCACCACGAGGGTTGATAACTTAGACGCTAGAGTTACTTTTTTAGAAGAACATAACTTTGCACCCACAACTAAGCTACAAGGAGAGAATATTTTTGTCTTTTCAGGGGTAGCAGGAAACGAAACCGCCGCCATTGGCTCGAAAAAAAATACTCCTATTACCGATGGGCAAATTACCGCCAACTTCCGCACCCGTCTTGATTTAAACACCAGTTTTACAGGGGAAGATTTATTAAAAGTACGTCTGCAAATGGGCAACTTTTACTTTGCAAGGGCAGGTAGTAACTTAACAGATTTTAACTTTAGTGCTGGAGGTGAAAATAACACCAGTTTAAATAAAGTTCAGTATAGCTTCCCCGTGGGCGATCGAGCTAAATTGTGGATAGCAGGAATTAAAATTACCCTTGATGACATTTCTGATCCTTTGTCACCCTATACTGCGGATTTTGCTACAGGTTCGATCGCATTTTTCCCTAGTTTAGCACCTATTTATCTAATGAACGACTACGAAGGACCCGGATTTGGTGCTTACTACGACATCACCGATAACTTAAATATTGGACTCCTCTATTCTGCCTTAAATGGAGCAAATCCTGAAAGGGGTAACGGTTTATTTAACGGTAAATACAACATTGCCACTCAATTAACCTATCAAATGGGCGCTAATACGGGCATTGCCTTTGCCTATGCTAGAGATTATAGTGGTACGGGTGATTTACAGGACTTTTCCTTGCTTGGTTATATGGGGGTAGCTAATACAGATGATCCTTTTGATGGTAATGCAGCTTCTTCCGATCATTATGCCATAATTGGTTCTTGGCAAATTACCCCTCGTTTTAATGTATCTGGATGGGGTATGTACACCCATTCTAAAGCCGAAGGGGGATTAAGGAGAGGAGACAGCGCCGATATTTGGAATTGGAAAGTAAGCCTTGCTTTTCCCGACTTATTCAAAGAAGGTAACTTAGGGGCTATCAGTGTAGGCAGTCCGCCCTATGCTTCCACTTTAACCAATAAAAACAATATTCCTACGGATATAGTGGCAACCAAAGACACTCCTTTCCTCATAGAAACATTTTACACCTTCAAGTTAACCGATAACATTTCGATCGCCCCTGCTTTTTGGGTGATATTAAATCCTGAAAATAATCGAGATCCCTTGTATGTAGGTGCTTTGCGTACGGCTTTTACCTTTTAAGGCTTGATGAGAATAGGGTGGGCATTGCCCACCATTTTACAATTAGCTAAGACGCATTTAACATACCGTTTTTATTAAGTCTTAAAAATGACTTCATTGCTTACCTGTTGTCTTTTGCCTACCTTCATCAGTAAACTTAAATGCCAACTAGCTTATGATTTACCAAATTGAAAAACCTGTAATTACGTTGAGGAAAGAAAATTTAAGTTATTTTGAGGGATAAAATTAGGGAATACTTGAGAGATTAATTGATCAGATAAGTTAAAAGTTTTTAAGATATTGCTAATAGGCTCACGAAAATCTGTAGTAACACCCACATCTCTACCTTCAAATAATTGATTTTCTTCTAAAGTTGCCCACTCCCCATAAAATTGTCCTCCTTTAACATTTTTGCCTATAATCCACATAGGATTACCTCTACCATGATCTGTTCCTTTGTTACCATTTTCTTTAACAGTACGCCCAAATTCTGACATTACAACAATAGTAGTGTCGTTATAAGTGTCTCCTAATTCTTTAACTAAAGTGGCTAATCCTTCCCCTAAGGGTTTCAATAATTGATTCAGTCGTGTCGATTGATTAACATGGGTATCCCACTGCCCTAAATCAATAAAACCAAGTTGAGTATTGGCTTTTCCTTTCATTAAAGTAGCCATTTGTTTGGCTTCTTGAACAAATTGAGATGAAGAAGGAGCGTTTTTTGATGCCTCCATCATATCTTTTTCTAATTCCTTCATGAATATTTCTCTGGCTTTTCTACCTTGTTGATAGGCTAAACTTAAGTCATCATCACCGCTATAAAGTTGATCAAAAAATTGACTGATCCCCGATCGATCGATCTGTTGTTGCTGTATGCTATCCTTACCCCTAGGCAAATTCGCAATAGGTATTGAACCGTTTAAAATGTGAGGAGTGGTTAAACCAACGTTTACTGCTTGGGTAGGATTTTGTGCCGATAAAATGCCTAAAAAACGATTCATCCAACCTTCCATCATCTTTGTATCCCCCGGATTGCCATTTTCCATATAGAATTGTGCTTGAAAATGCGATCGAGTATTCGTAGTTAATCCGCAACCATGAATAAAGGTAAGCTCTTTTTTCTTCCATAGAGGCATCAAATCTTTTAAGGCAGGATGTAAACCAAAATAACCATCTAAATCTAAAACACCATTTTTTTCATTCGGTTCAGCCAGTGCGATCGAGGGTCTATAATCATAGTATTCATCTTCTTGATGAGGTACAATTACACTTAAACCATCAACTCCCCCTCGCAGGAAAACCACAATTAATTTTTTCGATGAAAGGGTTTTACCGAAACTTTGACTAACCCAACCATTTGCCCCCACTGGAATCATCAAGCCACCAGTGAATAGAGCTATTTGTTGTAAAAATGTTCTTCTTTTCATAATGTTTAAATATGTTAGGGAAAGGTGAGCAATTCCGCGCCTTTATTACCTGAGTGAACTATAAAATTATCGGTGAAGATAAGACGCTTGATACTAGAAGACTAGTGCAGATGTCGTAAATAACTTATCAGTTTACCAAAACAAAATTAATAATTTAAGGAAATGAAAACTGATGCTTAAGTGGTGAATTATTTTCACCCACCTGTACTAGTTAATGGTAGAATTTTCTAAAAACCGAATAATAGGCGACTCATCGATTTTTGTGCCTCTAAAAATATTATCTAAGGCTTGTCTTAAAGTCTGCGCCATGACAATTTTATTCTCGTAAACTACTATTACCCGTGCTAAAGTGGGTACACTATTTTTATCGGCTTCGAGATATACTGGTTCTACATATAACAAGGATTCTTCGATGGGGATAATTAATAAATGTCCTTGTATCGCCTTTGAGCCTTGTCTATCCCATAATGATATTTGACCTGATATAATAGGGTCTTGGTTTATTAAGGCTTCTATTTGATCGGGTCCAAAGACCAATCTTTGCTTAGGAAACTGATATAATAACAATTTACCATAGTTTTCGTTGTCCGATCGAGCCGCTAACCATGCAATTAAATTCGGGCGAGAAATAGGGGTATAAGGATGTAATAAAATAAACTCCTCTTGGGTAGCAATGGGCAATTTCATAATTAAATAGTAGGGTTGCATGGAAAGCATTTCACTACCGTAAATTTCTTCGGGAACTTGCCATTGATCTTCCCTGTTGTATAATACTTGAGGATCGGTAACGTGATAAGTAAGCAGTCTCTCGGATTGGGTGTTAAAAAAGTCGATGGGATAACGAATATGTTGTTTAATATCTGGTGGCATGGCGCTTAAAGGTTGGAATAATTCGGGAAAAATTTTTGTCCATACCTTGATAATTGGGTCTTCTTCATCGCTAATATAAAAGTTAACATCACCATCTTCGGCATTGATTAATACCTTAATAGAGTTACGGATATAATTAAATTTGTTTTCTCCTGCGTCTGAATAGGGGTAATAATCCGAAATGGTATAACCATCAATTAACCAATATAAATGATTAGAGTCTTCATTATTGCCCTTCGCCGCTACTAAATAGGCATCTCGATCGTAATATAAAAATGGTGCGATCGCTTTCAATCTGTCTCGCAAGTTACGGCGAAACAAAACCCTCGTTTCAGGAGTAAAATTATTGGTTAACAACATCCGCCAATCTCGTAAATAAACAGAGAATAAAAACTTACGAGTCAAAGAATTAAGATAGATTCCTCCCTCTCCATCGTAGGTGTGATAAACATTTTCTTCACCGCTAGGAAAGTCAAATTCAGGTACTTTTGTATTAGTCATAATATAGTTGTTTGTAACCTGACCAAAATAAATGCGCGGGCGATAAATAGGGATGCTATCTCTGACGAATTGAGAAGAAGTGTTTAACTCTCCGGGGTCTTGTGCCGTGCCAATATCTTTAATAAAATAGTAGGGTAAGCCACCATCTGCCACTCGGTTAACGGGAGACATGGTAAAACCGTAACCATGAGTGTAAACTAAGTGTTGGTTTACCCAAGTTTGCGCTTGGGAGGGTAACATTTGCGCATCTAATTCCCTCCCCGCAATAATTACTTGTTTATTAATAGGTTGATGATTAGAGTCTCTTTCACTTTTGATGTTATATCGATCGATGTCACCATCATAAAACACATAATAAGGTCGAATTTGTTGTAATTGACGATTTGCCTGTAAAATGGGACGAGTATCCCAAAGACGGATATTATTAATAGTAAGGTAATTTTTTTCAATATCTTCTAATGTTAAATTGCCTTCAGGATCGAAAGTTTTTACTTCAATTTTATCTAAATTAAAAGCTGATCTTGTTTGCTCAATATTATGGATAATATAGGGTTTTTCTAAAGCTAATTCATTAGGTTGTACGATCATATTTTGTACTAAAACCCCTAATAAAAGTCCTAAAGAATATACAACGGCATAGATAAAAAAAGGTAAGGTAGAAAAAGAAATAAAACCTTTATTTTTTGAGGATAAATTTACTCTTATTTTACTACTTAACCCAGTAAAAGATTTATAGAATAACCATATAGCCATTAATAAGGCATAAATACTAGCAAAAGTTTCTCTTGGTAAACTTATATGTATATCGGTATAACCTGCTCCATAAACTACTCCTTCGGAGGAGAATAAAAGTAGATAACGATTTAACCAATGAATCACCGCTAAAATGATCATTAATAATCCTGTTAAACCGTATAAATGTTTTAATTGATTTCTCGAAAAACCTTTAAATTTTCCGTCTGATAAACTTTTATTAGCTAATAAATAAGTTAGGGTAACAGATACGATCGAATAGATCAATAAACCTTGCAATAATGAGGCGATTATTTGTAAAAAAGGGATTTTAAATATATAAAAACTCAAATCTTGCTTAAAAATGGGATCTTTAATATTGAAGGCAATACTATTAAGATATTGTAAAAATTGTCCCCAATAACCTGCTAAAATAAAAGCGAATAAAATACTATAATAAATAGCAACTACTCTTAACCATAACTTTGTTTTTAAAATTACTAGAGTGATAAAAATAGTCAATAAAAATATAGCAAATCCTTGATTAATGACATTATTAAAAATCTCTTGAATATTGCTGATTAAAAAAGTTTGAGGGATAGTTGGTTTTAAATTCGGTAACTCTAAAGATACATAATAAACCTTGTTAATAATGCCCGTATAATAGATAATGCTAATGGTAATTAATAAACAAAAACTAAAGATAATAGGGAATAAATATTTTAATTTTAATACTGGGGATTGCGGATATTCTTCTTTACTTATTATGTCATCTTTACTTAAAAAATATTTTTGCTCATGTTTTTGTTTTTCAGCAATGGATAAATTAATCCACAAAAAAGAGAAAGAAATAGTAAATGTACTAAACCATAAAAATAATTTAGTTAAGGAAAAACTCCAAAAAGTTTTTAAATAATTCACCTCCTCAAACCATAAAATATTAACCCAAATTTTACTGATTATCACCATAATTATTGAGACGAAAATTAAGGATGATACCAGAAGTAAAATAGGTTTTAGATAATTAGTTTTTGGGTTCGATCGAACTTTTTCCGTTACAGTCATTAGCATCTCCTATACTAACATCGACTATGAATATTTTTAACAGGTTGGGGTGAAAACTTTTTATTTTATTATACTAAGAAATATCTCACTTTGAGATTAAAATTATGACCTAAAAAGAGAGAAAAATGACAGAAATAGATGAAGTTCAAAAGAAAATTTTGTTTTCTTGGCAAGAATTTAGAGAATCTTGTGAAGTAGTTGCTAAAACCATTATCGATCGAAAACAATCCTATGCTCAAATAATAGCCATTGCAAGAGGTGGATTTTATCTAGGAGATTACCTTTCTCGAAGATTAAATTTACCTTTATCCGTGATTGTGACTCAAAGCTATACCCAAGATAATCAACAAGAAAAACTATTACTAGGAAATCTATCCTATATTACTCCCCCAAGCCATAAAGTTTTATTAGTGGATGACTTATTAGATACGGGTGTCACCATGAGCAAAACCAAAGAATCGATCGAAACAACTTGGAAAGTAGAAGTTGATACAGCAGTTATATGGCAAAAATTTCATAGTCAATTAAAAGCAGACTATTATCATAGCATCACCCCTTCCGATTATTGGATTCAACAACCCTTTGAAATAGTGAATAATTAATAGTCAATAGTGTATGATTTTAACTTAAACTTAAATCCTATAAGAAAATACCATGAAAAATCGTTCCATAAAACTATTTTTGAGTTTATTCCTTAGTCTCAATTGGTTAACCGCAGGATGTACCCTCTTTGGTACAACAGAAGAAACTGAAAGTAATGAAAACACAGAGAATAACGTACCCTCCGTGAGTGACGGCTTAAAATTAGGAGCATTATTCCCTATAACTGGGGATTTGTCCTCGATCGGGCAAAATATGCCCATTTCTGCTCAATTAGCAGTGGATACCATCAACGCCTGTGGAGGAGTTAACGGTAAACCCGTCACCCTCATTAAAGAAGATGATCAAACTGATCCCGTTGCGGGTACGGCAGCCATCACGAAACTTACAGAAGTGGACAAAGTTGCAGGAGTAGTGGGTTCATTTGCTAGTAGTGTTTCCACCGCCGCTTTAGATGTCGCCGTGAGAAATAAAGTTGTCATGATCTCACCCGGTAGTACTAGCCCTATATTTACCGATCGAGCTAAGAATGGAGAATTTAATGGATTTTGGGCGCGTACCGCTCCTCCCGACACCTATCAAGCTCAAGCCTTAGCCGCCTTAGCAGAAAAAGAAGGCTTTAAAAACGTTTCTACAGTGGTGATTAACAACGATTATGGAGTTGCCTTTGAACAACAATTCGTTAACGCTTTTACCAGTGCAGGAGGTAATATAATTAATAAAGATAAACCAGTACGTCACGATCCTAAAGCCACAACCCTAGACAGTGAAGCAGGACTTGCCTTTGCTAATCAACCCGATGCCGTCTTAGCAGTATTGTACGCCGAAACAGGTAGTTTATTATTACAAGCCGCCTTTAAACAAGGATTAATGAACAATACTACGGTATTATTAACTGATGGAGTTTACTCCGAAGACTTTACCAAACAAGTAGGCAAAACCGCCGATGGTACTTCCATTATTGCTGGGGCATTAGGTACAGTACCCGGGGCGGAAGGTAAAGGATTAGAAGAATTTACCGCCTTATGGAGAGAAAGCACAGGAAATCAACCCGTTACTGCTTTTGTACCCCATACATGGGACGCAACTATTTTATTAATGTTAGCCGCCGAGGCATCGGGAAGCAATACAGGAGAAGGCATTAAAAGTAAACTTAGAGAAGTTGCTGGAGGAGAAGGCACAGAAGTCAGTGCTCCTTGTGAGGCGATCGAACTATTGCGTAATGGTGAAATGATCAATTATCAGGGTGCTAGTGGCAATGTGGACATTGACGAAAACGGTGATGTGGTAGGTGTTTATGATGTGTGGCGTGTTAATCCTGACGGTAGTTTAGAAGTCATCGATAAAGTGATGCCCCTTGTTACGAATTAAGAATTAAGAATATTAAGAATTAAGAATTAAGAATTAAGAATTAAGAATTAAGAATTAAGAATTAAGAATAGTTTTAGTTGTTAATCAATAACCCACCGTGTAATAAATCGCGCAGCGTTGCGAGGCACGAAGCAATCTGACGTCTAATAGCTACCGTCTGCTAAAGCGACTCTATTCATTACTCATTACTCATTACTCATTACTCATTACTCATTACTCATTAATTATGCTTATTGGAATTGTTTCTTTAAAAGGTGGCGTAGGAAAAACCACTACAGCCATACACTTAGCAACTTATTTACATACAGACAAACCGACATTGTTGATTGATGCCGATCGAAATCGATCAGCCTTATTATGGGCAAGAGAAGATCATCTTCCTTTTATGGTAAGCTCTCAAGCAGGATCAACAGCATTTATAGCCAAACATGAACATATCATAACCGATATGAAAGCAGGTCCTGAAAACGAGGAATTGAAAGAATTAGCCAATGGCTGTGATTTAATAATTATTCCCACCACTCCAAATCATTTAGATTTGAATGCTACTATTAGAGCGGTAGAAACTCTTAAGGAAAATAATTTTAATAACTATAAAATTTTGTTAACAAAAGTTGACTCCAGAACTACTAATAGTAAAACAGCAAAACTATTTTTAGAAAAGGAAAATTTACCCGTATTTAAAACCGAAATCCCCCTGTTAATTGCCTTTGAAAAAGCCTCTCAAAATGGTAAAACGGTAAAAGATTATAGTGATTCTCGTGCCAAGCAAGCATGGAAACAATATGAAGCAGTAGGTAAGGAAATTTTAAAAGGTTGATTGTTTCAAAAACTTCTATTGATTCCCTAACTTTATTAATATCTTGCAAGACTTGCCGTTTAAGACGACAAAAATCAAATGTCAAGAAATGTTAATTAATGATGGGAACTTTTTTGAACCCCAAAAACGTCATTTATATATAATCAAAATATATTCCAATGTATAATCTGAATATCATGAAAAATCAATCCTTAATTATTTCCTTAACTTTATTAACTACATTATCTTTAACTAATTATATTCAGCCTTCCCATGCAGAAACAGTTGCCGAAGCGAAAGAAACGACAATAACAAAACCCGTTGGAGATACTAGTGCTAACTCCTTAGATTGGAATGGTACTTATAAAGGTGTTATGCCCTGTGCTAGTTGTGAAGGAATAAAAACAAGTATAACCCTTAATCAAGACCTTTCTTTTGTAATGTCCACACAATATATAGGAAAAAGTGACGAGGTATTAGAAATCCAAGGTAATTTTAAATGGAATGAAGCGGGAAACATTATTGCTTTAGAAGGCATTAAAGACGCACCAAATCAGTTTTTGGTAGGAGAAAATCGCTTATTTCAACTAGATATGGAAGGAAATAGAATCACTGGTGAATTAGCAGAAAAATATATTTTAACCAAAGAGACAACAAGCGGTGAAAAATCAGAAGCCATAGAAAATAAAGCTGAAACCACTGCCGAGGCTGAAACAGAAATCACAGAAGAAGTTATTGCAGAGGCTGAAGAAGAAGCTACCGCCGAAGTTAAAACGGAGATGACGGAAGAAGCTACTGCCGAAGTTAAAACGGAGATGACAGAAGAAGCTACTGCCGAAGTTAAAACGGAAATGACGGAAGAAGCCGCCGCCGAAGCTGAAACGGAAATGACGGAAGAAGCCACTACCGAAACTGAAACCAAAGAAGAATCTGCTACTCCTGACACCAGCGAAAATTCTGATACGAAGGAAGTTAGTTTTATAGATACTCGTTGGGAATTAACGGAAATTATGGGCAACCCTGCAACGAAAGCTGAAAATCAAAGAGAAGCAGTATTTATCATGTTTGACACTGAAAATAAACGAGTCAATGGTTTTGCAGGATGCAATAATTTTATGGGAAGTTTCGAGATGAAAGAGGGAAATATGATTAGTTTTTCTCCTATGGCTTCCACTATGATGGCTTGTGAAAATATGGAGATGGAAACTACTTTTATGCAAACTTTACAGCAGGTTGATAATTATGCCATGAAGGATAATGTTTTGAGTCTTAATCGGGCAAAAATGTCTCCCTTATTAAAATTTTCTGCTGTTAATGAAAAATAGGATTTATAATTAGCACTTAAGAATTGACAATAATTTCTTGGACGTTTGGTGGGCAATGCCCACCCTACTCAGATTTTTTCAGTACGTCTTAATTAAATCTAATGCATCGGTGATAAGTCGATCGAAATCAATCATTTGTGCTAATTCTTTACTAGAATAACGCCCCTCAAAGGCTTCGGCGGAGGCTTTTGCTAGAGCGATTCTATAACTATCCATCAAGGCTTCCCTTAACTCTTCCGATGAAAGATAAGTACCCCCTGCCTTACGACGGCGATTAGTTTTTTGAATCTCATCAACAGAATTTTCAATGGATAAATCCCAAGAGCGAGTAGTACGTTTTTCTACTTGTCGCTTAATTAAGTGAAGGAGTAATATTTTGGCGTAGCTACTAATTTTGTTAATTTTATCATCCTTACTCATCTCCGTCATTTCCTCCACCAACACCAAAGCATCTGAGACATTTCCTTGGGTTAACAACGTTTTCAACTCCAGTAATTCTTCCATTGCGTTTTCTCCCATTGAATCATTATCCTTGTCTCATTTTAACCTTAAAAATATCCAAAACAAGTTTCGATCGAACCTTTATCCAGCTAATACAGGTGCGGATGCCTGTGCCACTGAATCTTCATCCCTTGATTTCTGAGTCAAAATCCTTATTTTAATTCTTTTGTAACTAAATCTAAAGCATCGGTAATCAATCGATCGAAATCAATCATTTGTGCTAATTCTTCAGGAGAATAACGCCCTTCAAATGCCTCTAAAGAAGCCCCATCTAATGCAGACTCATAAGCATCCTCAAGGGTTTCTTTTAATTCCAAGTTAGTCAAATAATAACCATTGGCTTTGCGTCGTTTATTGGTGCGATTAATCTGACGAACTGCATTACGAATTGAAAGCTCCCATGATCGAGTTGTCCGTTTTTCTGCCTGTTGCTTAATTAAATGTAGTAGAAGAATAATTCCATAGCTATAAATTCTATTTAGCTTATCATCCTTACTCATCTCCGTCATTTCCTCCACCAACACCAACGCAGAAGAGATATTTCCTTGAGTCAACAACGTTTTCAACTCCAGTAATTCTTCCATTACTTTTTCTCCCATCGAATCATTATCCTAGTCTGATTTTAACCTGTTGAATAAAATAGGAGGAAATTATTGCCAAAAAATATGATTCCTTCAAAAACTATCTTCTTTAGTTTCATTAAGTACGATCGAAATGTTTGTTAATTGATAATTGTCTGTGAGAAAACTTAATGAGTTGCCGATAAAGAAGGCGTAGTCACCTTAACTTGAGGTTTAATCACCCTTAAACTAGGGAAAAGAAAATGATTTTCCTCTACATATTGAGCGCCAAATAATCCTTTTTCAGCCCAAAAATATCGATCGGTAGTATGTTCATTTCTTTTAACTACTAGCAAAGCGGGAGGAGTAATACCATTAGCTCGAATATGTTTTCGAGCGGCGGTAACGGGTTTATCTTCTCCACTTTCAATATAGTAGTGAGGCACAAGTTCTAAAATTTTTCTCCCCTCAAGGCGGCGACGACTTTTACGCTTCCTTTTCCGAGCCAACCTTACTTCCTCCTTCATAAGTTAAATGTTATATTTACTACATTTTGCCAAATTATATAACGTTTTTTCTTAAAAGTCAATACCCTAAACTAACTTAATTTCAATCCCAATGAATAAAAAGTAACGGAGGTATCAGGTGTTAATTATTTTTGCTATTTTTCGTAGCAAAATTCTCGGTTGTAATGGTTTTAATAAATACTCATCAACCCCTAAATTAGATAGATTCTCCCATTCACTACCACTGATTTTTTCTCTAATTACCATCAAATATAATTTATCTTTATTTTCAGATTTGAGATTTTGACAAACTTCTAAAGAGGCTTCTTTATTTTGCTCTAAAATTACGATCGAAGGGTTAATTAATCGAATACGATGGATAGCCTCATAAATATCAACTAACCAAATAACTTGATAATCAGCCGCCGTTAACAGTTGACATAAAAAAGTACCTATTTCGTCATCTTCACAGATAACTACGATTGTTTTATTAACTTTTAAATCAGTCATTTCCTTGTCAGAAATCTTCGATTTTATCTGATAAATAGGAGGTGAATTAGGCAAAGAAACAGTAAAAGTTGAACCTTTATCAATAGTTGATTGTACATCAATAAAACCGCCATGTAACTCCACTAAATGTTTAGTTAAAGCTAACCCTAAACCAGTGCCTGAATGAGTACGAGTACGATAGTTTTCTAATTGTTGAAATTTAGTAAATAATAGCGGTATTTGTTCTTTATTAATACCAATACCTGTATCTTCCACTTGAAAAATAGCTTGGCTTTGATTTCTTGTCATTCTAATAATAACTTCACCTCCATAAGGCGTAAATTTAATGGCATTATCGACTAAATTTAATAATATTTGATATAATCTTTCACCGTCACAATAAAATAAATCTAAATCTTTGCTTATGTTATACTCTAAATTAACTTTAATTCCTTGATTTTTACCAATTTCTAAAGCTGATAAATATATCATTTTACTTAAATTTTCTAAAGAGATTTCCTCCATATATAAAAGAGATTTTCCTGCCTCTATATCAGCAAAATCTAAGATATTATTGATTAATTCTAATAACTTTCTCCCACTATCTTGGATAATTTTTAGGTATCTTATCTGTTGCTCTAAAGAAAGGTTATTTTTTAGATCCTTTGACCAATGTAACAAAGTTCCAGACAACCCAATTATACAAGTTAAAGGGGTTCGTAGTTCATGACTAATACTTCCTAAAAATTCTGTTTTAGATTGATTAGCAACTTGAGCTACAATCAAGGCATCTTGCAATTCTTTTGCTTTTTTTGCTACTTGTTGTTCTAATAATTGTTTTTGTTTTTCTAGTTTATGATAGGAGTTATATTGATAGATAGCAACGGCTAAATATTCGGTAATATTTTTTAAAAAAGTTATCTCATTACTTTTCCATTTTCTCACAGTAAAACACTGATGAGCGATTAATAATCCCCATAATTTATTCTTCACAATAATCGGGATAGCAATTTTAGCTTTTACTCCTAATTTCTGCATTAATTCTTTTAAACAGGAGTCGAGATTACTATGATTAATGTCTTCTATGGCTAAATAAAATCCTTCGAGATATTTTTTCTCTGAATCTCTAATATTATTAAAACAACTTTCTTCTTGAAAATTTAACAAGGAAGGTATCACACTAGAGGCTTTTGCTTCATAGGTAACGGTATCTATATATTCAATATTTTCTGAGGATTCTTGTTTAATTGGTACTCTTAATTGATAGATTAAAAGTCGATCGATCTGCAATAATGATTGTACCTGTTCGATCGTCATTTTTACAATGACTAACAAATCTAAATCTTGTTGAATTTGTTGGGTTACTTGATGTAAAATTCTTTCTTGTTCAATACGATTTCTTAAAATAACTTCAATAGTTTGATGTTGAGAATAATCGTTTAAATAATTATCCTGAAATGCAAGAGGTTCTGTTAATATTTTCATTATGGCAAAAATAAAACTTTGCTCAGGATTATCTTTATTGATAGGATTAGATAAAACTGAATAGATAGTATCAAGATTATCTTTGCTCAGATCAATTTTAGAATTAATCAGTTCTAAAAAATCTAAAATTTCTTGACTATCAAAAGTAATGGTAACTTGATAGTATAATTCGTTGATTTTTTTTTCAACTAACAATAAGGCTTGAATATTCTCAGCTATAAATAAATGAAAACTATGGAAAGATTTTTTTTCTTGACTGCTATTCTCTTTTTCTAGGTTGATGAGATTATCTTCACTCAGATATACACCATCACAATAGTTATTGGCGACTAATTCCAACCAAAGATGGACAAGTTTCGCAAACATTTGATGGGGAATGATTCTACTGATGAGAGATAGACTAGGGATAAACATTAATTGATATTTTCTACCTTGACACCTATTACTATGATGTCCTGTTTTTGATGATTTTGCTCAAATTATAAGGTTTTCTAAAGAATGTACAATTTGACAACTCTGTAAACTTTATCATCATTGCGAAACAATAGGTATCAAATTCGATCGATGAAGAAGATACTCTTTGTGACACAAAATACCAGAGAAAGACTTAAACGTTGCGGAAAAAGTATTTTGATAAAGAATAGCAGTTAAGAGTTAAGAATTAGTTTAAATAATGAAAAATCAAAGTTTTGAGTCCTTGAGTAGCACGAAAGTACAAGTATATTTTCAAATAATAAAGTCAAAAATGCTCAGTTTTTAGCTTTTTTAGGAAGTTATACTATACTATTGAGGAAATAAAAAAGCAAATTACGGTTTTTTCAATTCTATTATGTTAATTCAATAAGTATGATAAATAATATTGTTCAAAATTTGATTCAAGAGAGGTTAATTTTTTCGGTATTGTTTTTTACTCCGATTATTTTAATCATTTTTTATGAAATTATTACTTATTGTTGGGGCAATCAACTAGAGTCTAAAATAGACAAAAACTTAATTTCTTATCCCCAAGAAAATTTATCATTTGTAAATTTTTGGCTACCAACTATATTTTTTTCAATATTTTTTTTAATATATACTTTTTTAATTTTTTATAAAGAAGATTTTGCTTATTATGATAATGAACAATTTACAAAATTTTCTTTGCAAGGAATAGCTTATGGATTTCCTATTTGGAGAGATCA
This sequence comes from Geminocystis sp. CENA526, assembly GCF_050753365.1. NCBI lineage: Bacteria > Bacillati > Cyanobacteriota > Cyanophyceae > Chroococcales > Geminocystaceae > Geminocystis > Geminocystis sp. CENA526. Next base: position 7,205 of record NZ_JBLZFY010000048.1, on the reverse strand, counting down.
AGGTAGATTTTGGCCTTTAGGTTTACAAGAATATAATCTTTTAAGTTTAATCGATAAATCGCAGTTAGTTTATAGAGGTTTTTCAATTGTTCAATTATTAATTATTTCCTTTTCACTTTACTTTACTTTATATAAATTCTCTCCTATATGGAGATACATAACAATATTTATTATATTTATTTGTCCACCATTTTTAATGACATTTTTTGAATTAATTTATCCAGAAAGAAATGTAGTTTTTTATTTAATAATTTTAATTTTAATCTATACTTACCATACCAAAAATTATCCAAAAAATAAAAGATTTTTTATTTATTCTGCTCTCATAACGGCTCAAATTGCTATATATTATAAAGAACCTGTATTTGTACTTATAGCCACAATTGCTAGTGCTAGATTATTTATTACCTTATTGTCAAAAAGATATTTACACCTTAAAAAGATATTGAAAGAGTTAATCTATATTAATTATATTGATATTGGCATGATTGTTCTTACTTTGACTTATTGCTTGTTATACCAAACTCAAATAGTTCCTTATATTATTGATGCCTATAGCCATAATCAAAAAACAGAAGAAAATACAATATTTAGTATTTTTTTACTTTTTATACAAGATAATTTTATCATAGGGATATTTTCAATTATTTTAGTTTTGAGATTATTGCAAATAATCTTTCTAAAAAGTGATATAGATGTGTTTTTAGACCCCCTAGCTTTAGGCGGAATGGCATATTTAGGTGTTTATGCAAAACTCAAAATGTTTGATGATTATAATAATTATTATTTTGCTCCAGCACTGGTGATAGCAATAATTTATATTGCTCATTTTATCTATAATTCTATTCAATTTTCCCAGCAAATTAATCGCAAAGTGCTGAGAAAAATTTATTTTTATAGTATTGTATTTTTAAGTTCGATCATATTAATACTTACAATATCTCAATATATTTCGCAATCATCCTATAAAATTTTATCGAGAAAAGCCGTTATAAATGGTCATGTCAATTTAGTAAATGGATTAGTGGAATATAGTGAAAAAAATAATCGTGATGCCTTAATACTTTTTTTTCCATTAAATAATTCTTTTATTCACAATTACTTAATTTATACTTTTAAAGAATTTTTAAGTTACAAAAAGTTTCATATTTTTAATGTTAATAAAAATGATAATTATACAAATAATTTAAACAATTTTAAAAATATAAGTGTAATTCTAAAATCTCCTGCTACTGATAAACATAAAGATAATAAATGTATTTCTTGGGATTGGGCAAAAGATGAATTTTGTTTTTTTGCTGAAAAAGCTGAAACGGGAGATTTAATTGTTTTATTACCAAATTATCCCCGTGATTCTTATAATCCAGAAGAAATAAAAAAAATGATCGAAAATGAAAAATTAGTATTTGCTTATGATTTTAATGCGAATGCCCCTTTAATTGAAAAAATTTTACACACGTTATCTCATAAAAAAGTTGAAAATGGTAAAGTATATATATTTGAAAAGTTGTGATTAGAAAGACTCCATGTTTTAACAAACATGATATTCTTAACCTAAGTTGCTAGTTATAAAAAACTGTTCAAATTAGGCATCAAAAAGGTTTATTTTAATGAAAAATCACACTAATTTTAGATATTTAGTATAAATAATTACAGTTTAAGCTAGTAACTAGCAAATTGCGTTCTTAGTCAAGAAAATTAGATATAACCTTTGTAACTCTCATGTTATTACAGTCGATCAAACTTCAACAACAGGAATAATGGTTCTCAACCAAAATCTATTGCTAAAACATCGTTTCCAGATATGGATTTTGTGAAAATTGAAGGATGTTTACGGTGAATTTTGAGATAAACATGATATTTTTGTAAAAGAAAACATTATCTAAATCTTTTTCCATAAAGCAATAATGGTTATCAAATCGATCGAACATCAACAGCAAGAATTAAGACAAGAATTAAAGTTAGCCATAGAAAATTTAAGAAAAGTCTATCAAAATGGCAATTATGATTTTATTATTTCTCACTCAGAAGTAAACGATCGACATGGAGTAGGGGTTTTACTCAAAAGAATTTTCAAAGATGATCAAAATATCGTCTCTATTCGTTCTCGTAATCTTTATGATGGCATAGATGATTTTGGCAACTTTAATTTTTTGATTCACCATGACAATTACGATATTAGCGCCATTGAAGAGCAAGTTCGATCGACTTTAGGAAATCTGAAACCGAAAAGAATCTTATGTATTCCCTATTTTCTCGATGACATCTTAACCGCCATTGCTGTTAAAAATATGTTTGATGTACCATTATGTAGTTATCTGATGGATGACCAAAATATCTACATCAATGAAGTTCCAGATGAATATATAAAAGAATTATTGGATAAATCTGATTTATGTTTTGGTATTTCCCGAAATTTATGTCAAGCCTACGAACAAAAATATAGCAAAAAAATTTGGTTTGTTCCTCCCGTCGCCCCCTCTCAATTTATTCTCAAGGATACAATAATTGTTCCCCCCCAAGTACAAGAACAACATGGCGTATTAATTGGGAATATTTGGAGTCAAGCATGGCTCGATCGACTCAGAGAAACCGTGAGAGGATCAGGTGTTAAAATAGACTGGTATGGTAATCCCCATCGAGGATGGATCAAATTTGAAGAAACAGAATTAGCTCAAGATGGTATTATCTTTAGGGGTTATGTGGAAAGTGAAGCGGATTTAGTGGCAAAATTAAGAGAAGCATCCTTTGCCGTCATTCCCACCGCCCAAGAAATCAGTAGTGATGAGCGCATGGAAATTGCCAAGTTAAGTCTGCCTTCAAGAATTCCTTTTCTGGTAGCAACAGCTCACATTCCCCTATTAGTTATGGGAAATCGACAAACTGCAGCCGCTAATTTTGTCACAGATTTTCAATTAGGAATAGTATCCAATTATGACTGCCTCGAATTTCGGGAAAAAATAGCATGGTTAACTGATGCTCAAAATCAAGACATTATTCGTCATCAAGCCTCCAACCTATCTCAATTTCTATCTTCCGAAGGTATGGAAAATTGGATTTGGGACTCTTTAGCACAAAAATTTCCTGTAGATTCTCGTTTTGAAAAATTAGGACAGTATTTAAGTTCCGCTACAGTAGTTGTTACAGCCAATGAAATTAATAATAGACATGGAACAGGATTTTTAGTCAAAAGAATTATGGCGGATACCCCTAATATCTTTTCTATTCGCTCACGCAACGACTACGGCGGACTTCATAATTTTGGTTGTGCTAGTTATTGTTTACCATGTCAAAATATTTCCCGTTTTGGGGCATTTCAAGCCATGACAAATCTATTAGAAGGTGTGGAAGTTAAACAATTATTTTGTGTACCCTATTATCCCGATGATTTACTCTTGTCGATCGCCATCAAAGAATTGTGTAATGTTCCATTAGGGGTTTATATCATGGATGATCAAAATGTAGTAGTAAATAAGATTCCTGATGACATCATGGCTGAGTTTTTAAGTAAATGTTCTTTTCGTTTAGCTACTCATCCCGAACTTAGAGACGCTTACGAAGAAAAATACGGCTTAAAATTTTATTTGTTACCTGCGGTAGTCCCAGATAATTTAATTACCACAAATACCACTTTCCCTCAAGAAAATCACCTTAACAATAAAACAGGAGCATTAATTGGCAGTGTTTGGAGTCAAAAATGGTTTCAAATGTTAGCGGATACCCTTATTAAAGCTAACTTAAAACTAGATTGGTATGGTAACTCGAACTATATTTGGTTGACAGATTCTGCCGAAGAAATCAGTCAAAAAACGAACATTACTCCCTATGGTATTGTTCCTGAACCTGAATTAGCAAGAAAACTTAAAAATTATCCTTATATTGTTGTACCTACTGGTACAGTAGATGAAAGAGATGATCATCCTGAATTATCCCGTTTAAGTCTTCCGGGTAGAATTATTTTTGCTATGGCTTCTTCTCATACTCCAGTTATTTTATTAGGAAGTCAGACAACTTCGGCTGCTCAATTTGTCAAAAAATTTGGCATTGGTACTATTTGTGATTATGATGGTGAGAGTTTCCGTCAAGCGGTAGAATATGTTACTCAACCTGATGTACAAAAACAAATGCGCGATCGAGCTTCTCAAGTAGCACAAAAATTTTCTGCCCTTGATATTAATAATTGGATTTGGGAATCCTTAGCCAAAGGTGAGCCTTCCGATTATAAGTTTGAGGAATTATTTATGACAAAAAACCAATAGGGAATAGTGAATAGTGGATAGTGAATAATGAATAATGAACTCCTTGAAAAATTTAGAGTTTAATTTATTAAACGTTACTCTATTAGAGGTGTCATTTATTACACGGCGTGTTATTAATTAACATTCTTAATTCTGCATTCTCCATTCTATATATTTATTACTAAAAATTTATGACATCAGAATCAAACGATAAAAAAGGTATTGTTAGTTTTTTTGCTAGTTTACCGTTAATTAGACGAGTTAAAATTATTAAGGAATTAACTCTAGAAAAATTAGATGAAGTTTTAGCTCGATCGAATAATATAGATAGTAAAACTAATAATATTTTAAACAATGATAGTTTTTTATTAGAAGCCTCTATACAAATCCTTAAGACGTTAAAAAATATCTATGAACAGTATCAAATTTCCTATAATAATCTAGTCGAATTTATTCAAAAAAATAGTCAAAAATATTATGACAATTTAACTCAATTTATTCAAGAAAGTAGTCAAAAATATTATGATAACTTAACTCAATTTATTCAAGAAAGTAGTCAAAAACATTATGACAATTTAACCCAATTTATTCAAGAAAATAGTCAAAAATATTATGACAATTTAACCCAATTTATTCAAGAAAATAGTCAAAAATTAAATACTTTACTAGATAATTCTCAAACTCAAAATAATAAAATAGATATTTTAGAGACACAAATAAACCAAGTAAACCAAGTAAACCAAGAATTATCTGAACAAATCTCGATCGTAAAACAACAAATAATTAACGCTCAAGATATATCGGAAAAATGTTTGACAAAACAGCAAGAAATAGAAAATATTTTACATAGTTTTAACTCGAAAAAAATAATTATTAATCAATCTTCATTAATCGATCCAGAAATTGGTTTAATGACTTATTTATATTCTTTTTTACCAAATCGTTACGCCATTGATATTGGAGCAAATATTGGAGATGTATCAGAAAGTTTATTAAAAGCAGGGTATGAAGTTTATAGTTTTGAACCATTTTTACCTACCTACGAAAAATTAACCTCAAGATTAAAAGATAATCTTTATTTTCATAGCTATCAAATCGCATTAGGGGCAACTAATGAAACCAGAGAATTATATATAGCTACAGATAAAACCTCTGAGAAAGTTTATCAAGACTCTAGTTTATATAACAGTTTAATTAAACATTCCATGCCCGATGATTTACCCTTTACTGACACCACTACTGTAACGGTAAAAACTTTAGCTAGTTTTCACGATAATAAAGAAATTCCCTCTGATATTGGTTTAGTTAAAATTGATACGGAAGGCTTTGATTTACAAGTTATTCAAGGTATGGGATTGTATAAATATCCTGTAGTAATTACTGAATTTTGGGATGAAAATATTCCTTTTGGTACTTCTCAAACTCATAATAAGTTAGAAGACTTAGTCTTAGAGATGCGTCGCCGTAATTATTATTGGTATATTGTCATGTACCGAGTTTGGGGTGATGCTACTGGTTCGATCTCATTTTACAGTAATCATTGCCATTGTGTCAAAAATAGTTGGGGAAATATCTTTTTCTTCCAAGACTACAGCGTATTCCAAGAAGCCAGTCGCTGGACTACATCAATTCTTCCAGAAACTTACTTTTGTTAAAAAGGACGAAAAAGTCTATTTTTCCTATAAATTTTTGATAAAGTTTAGTAACATTTTATTTGTTCATGGCATGGTTATTAAATAAAATGAGTAGCAAATTTATTCCCGTGATTTTAGCAGGAGGCAAAGGCGAAAGATTTTGGCCTCTTAGTCGTTTACAATATCCTAAACAATTTCTTTGTCTCGATCGAACGGGAAAAAGTTTATTACAAAATACTGCCCTTCGTTTACTCTCTTTAGCAGGAGGCTGGGAAAATATTATTGTTATCACCTCGGAATTATTAGCAGAAGGAGTGAAGCAACAATTACCCGAATTACCCGTTAATAATATCTTAGTTGAACCCGAAGGCAAAGATACCGCCCCCGCAGTGACATGGGCAAGTATTTATGTTAACAATCAATATGGAGAAGAGGCTGTTATCGGCTTCTTTCCTGCGGATCATTATATTGGTAATCAAACAGAATTTGAAAAAATTATTCAAACTGGGGTGAATTTTGCCCAAGAAAATGAAGCCATTGTCACTTTAGGCATCAAACCAGACTATCCTAGCACGGGTTACGGTTATATTGAACAAGGAGAGACAAGTCAAGAAAATAATTCCCCTATCTATAGAGTAACTCGTTTTACCGAAAAGCCCGATCGAGATACCGCCGAAGAATTTATTGCAACGGGCAAATATAGTTGGAATAGTGGAATGTTTATCTTTAAAACCCAAGTGGTATTAAAAGAATTAAACAAATATGCCCCCCAAATCTTGCAACCCTTAAAAGAAAAGGGAAAACAAGCCTATGGCAGTCTCGAAAAAATTAGTATCGATTACGCCTTAATGGAAAAAACTTCTCTTGCTTATATCATTCCTGCGGATTTTGATTGGGATGACTTGGGGGATTGGAATGCCTTAGAGAGACTTTTAAGTGAAGAAGACTCTAACGTTGTCATCGGTAATCATATTAATTTAGACACTCACAACTCCATTATTTATAACAACCAAGACGATGAAGTAATTATGACCATTGGCTTAGAAGATGTGGTAGTCGTCAGACAAGGTAATGCCACTTTAGTGGTGAATAAACATAAAACCCAAGACATCAAAAAAGCCTTAAAACTTCTACAACAAAAACAAAATAGTCAAAATTTTCTTTAACATTTTATACAGTTTTTATACAGTTCGATCGAACTTAAGATAAGATTGTATCCTAATAAAGTTTGCTTAAAAAAGTCTGTTTAGAAATGAATAATGAGTAATAAGTAACGAGTAGAAAATAGTTAATTCTACCTATCCCCCTATCCCCCTCTTCCCCTCTTCCCCTC